>JBBECS010000028.1:27878-100188 GCA_040881685.1 Acidimicrobiia bacterium
GCCGCCGCAGGCGGTCAACAGCACCCCGGCCGCGAGTGCGATCATGCATCCGCGAGCAACGAACCCACCCGATCGCCGCATGGACCCCGATTCCGGCAGCGGGCTTGCTGCGGCGAACGGTACTCACAAACCAGGAGACGCGATGGCCGAGCAAGGGGCGAGATCCCCATGATCGAAGGCGCGCGGGTGGTCGTGACCGGGGCGACCGGTCGAGTCGCGTTCCCGATCGCCCGTGCGCTGGCCGCACGCGGCAACGAGGTCATCGGCGTTGCGCGCTTCTCTGACTCGACGGCGCGTGAGCGGCTGTCGGCGGCGGGAGTCACGCCGCTGCGCTTCGAGCTCGGTCGTGACGACGAGCGCGAGCTCCCCGATGCCGACTACGTGTTCCACGCGGGCGCGGCGCTCAACATCCCGCCGGCCGAGTGGGAGTGGCAGTTCGAGGTCAACGTGCAGGCCACCGGGCGCCTGTTGCGTCGCTACGCGGGCGTCGCCGGCTTCGCGCTGTGCTCGACGGGCTCGCAGTACGCCTACCAGGGCCGGCGGCCGCTGCGCGAGAACGATCCGCCCGGCGTGCACCTCGGTCCGTACAGCGTGTCGAAGACGGCCGCGGAACAGCTCGTGCAGCACATGTCGCGAGAGTCCGGCACCGGGTGCACGATCATCCGGATCTTCTCGACCTACGGACCAGAGGGTGGCGCACCGGTGGACCGCTTCGAGCGGCTCCTCGCGGGCAAGAGCATCGTTCTGCACTCCGACGCGCCGAACAACTACAACCCGATCTACGAGGACGACTACGTCGCGCTCGGCATCCGGGCGCTCGAAGTTGGCGGATCACCGCCGGTCGTCGCGAACTTCGCGGGCTCCGAGACGGTGAGCGCCGAGGACTATCTCTCCTACTTGGGCGCGCTCGTGGGCAAGGAACCGCAGATCACCTACCGAGACGATGCCTATTGGCCGCTCGCCGCCGACGTGACACACATGCATCAGGTGCTGGGGGAGTGCACCGTGGCGTGGCGCGAAGGCATGCGACGAACGGTCGAAGCGCTTCATCCCGAGCTCACGTTGCGAGAGGAGTGAGATGACCGAACCGCCGAGTGTCAGCGTCCTCGCCGGGCAGCTGACCTACTTGTTCGAAGACGATCCCGCGCTCCGCACGGCGTCCGACCAAGCCGTGGCCGCGCGCCTCAACCGCAACGACCGATTCGCACGTGCTCGCGAGCGCTACCCACTCGCGACCGATGCCGAGATCGCCGAGAAGGTCGACGAGTTCGACGAGCGCATCACCGCCGCCGCTGTCCACGAAGCCCGCACCCAGGTGCGGCCCTAGCTGGCGAGCGTCCCGCAGGGCGGCGGCAGGTACCCTGCCGCCGAGCGAGCGCGACCAGGGTTCGGGCTAGACCTTGCGGCCGAGGAAGGCTGCGAGCTGGTCGGCGTTGCTGGCGCCGGCGGGGGCCTTCTGCTCGGGGCCGAATGGCATCTTGGTGTCTTCACCGCGGAACTGGTCCGGGATCGAGGCCTTCGCCCCTTCGAGGAGCTGCGCTGCGAACGCGGGGTCGAGGTCCGTGTTCTGCCCGGTCGACTTGGCGAGGTCCCACGCGTGCGTGAACGCGTCGGTCGTGGCGAGACCCATGAACGCGGCGCCAGGGAACTCACCGAATGGCAGCTTCACGGTCTTCTCGAGTGCGCCCGGCTTCCCGAACGCGGCCACCGAGTTCTTCACGCCGCTGTCGTAAAGGCTCAGGTAGTCCTCGGATGAGAAGTCCTGGTCGAGACCGTCTTCCTGGCTCTCGCCCGCGTCCATGGACTTCCCGAACCACTGGCTCCCTGCCACGATGTGGTTGACCACGTCCTTGACCTTCCACGACGCGCACGGCGTGGCGTCATCCATCTGATCGGCCTTCACGTTCTCGAGCACGCCTCGCGTCGTTGCGAACGCCTGCTCCAGCCCTTGAGTGCTCATCGTGCCTCTCCCTTTGTCATCGCCTGTCGTACTTCACGTCGCTGCCCTCGATGTCCCACGTGCTACTCGTGATGCCCTCGTCACGCAAGACCCGCTTGAGTACCCGCCCGACCGGGCTGCGCGGCAGCTCCTCTCGGAACTCCACGTACCGAGGGAGCGCGAAGTACGGCAGCTCGCCGATGCACCAGAGGAAGAGCGCTTCCTCGGTCAGCGAGGATCCTGGTGTTCGCGTCGCGGTGAGCTTCAGGTCGTCTTCGGTCATCTCGCTCGGCACCGCGTGTACAACCACATCCACGATCGCCTCGTGCCGCATCACGATCTTCTCCACCTCGAAGCTCGAGATGTTCTCGCCGCGCCGCCGTAGGTAGTCGGCCTTGCGGTCCACGAAGTAGAGGTAGTCGTCGCCGTCGATCCGGCCGATGTCGCCCGTGTGGTACCAGTAGTTGCGGTTGGTCTTCACGGTTGCCGCGTCGTTTCCCCAGTAGCCCTCGAACATCACATGCGGCCGCTTCGGCCGGCACACGATCTCGCCGTCGGTGTTGCGGGGCAGCTCGTTGTCGTCATCGTCGAAGATGCGGACGTCGAAGTACTCGTCGTTGATCACGCCCGCCGCGTTCGCCCGGTTCTCCACGCCCACGGGCGACCACGACACGAGGCTGGCCTCGGTGAGCCCGTACGCACCGCTGAACACGTCGACATCGAACCGCTTGCGCAGCTGCTGATCGATCTCCATGGGCATCGGCGCGGCACCGATGAGTCGCAGCGTCGTGTTGGCTTCGGGCGCGCCGGATCCCGGCATCTCGGCCCGGTCTTCGTCGTTCGCGAGCAGGTACGCCATCGAGCCGAGCAGCGACACGATCGTTGCGCCGACCCGGTTCATGTCGGACCAGAAGCCCGACACCGAGAACTTGCCCGAGACGGCGGCCCGGCCACCGGTCGAGAGCGCACCCACCATGCACACCGAGATGGCGTTGAAGTGGAACAGCGGTAGCGCAGACCACACGACGTCGTCAGGCGTACGGCGCCAGCACAAGCTGATCTGGTCGGCGAGCCCGGCGGAGTAGTTGTGGCTGAGCATGCAGCCCTTCGACGGGCCCGTCGTGCCGCCGGTGTAGATGAACGTGGCGAGGTCGGCCGGTCCGACGTCCAGATTCGGGGCGATCGCATCGATGCTGAGCAGCTGGGTCCAGTCGTGCATCTTGGGTCCGGTGATGGCCTCGTCGGGTTCACCGACGACGACGACGTGCTCGAGGCAGTCGATCTCGTGCGCGATGGCGGCGACGCGCGATGCGAGATCACCTTGGACCACGACCACGCGGGAGCCGGAGTCGACGAGCTGGTGGCGGAGGTAGTCGCCCTTGTATGCCGAGTTGATGGGCGCACAGATCACGCCATTGAGCACCGATCCCCACCACGAGAGCATCCCCTCGGGCGCGTTCTCCATGAGGGTGGCCACGCGGTCACCGCGTTGCACGCCGAGCTGCGCGAGCGCGCCGGCAAAGCGGCCGGCCTGATCGGCGACGTCGGCGGCGCTGAACTTCGTACCGGTGACGTCGAGGTACTCGCTGTCCGGATCGGAATCGAGGCGCGCCTGGAGCAACCCAGGCAACGAACGCTGTTCGCTCGGGATCCAGACCGCGTCGCTCACGACTGCGAACGGGGGGTTGGGGGCGTCAGACGGTCCACGAGTAGTTCTCGTCGGGCCAGTAGACGGCGCGGTCGTTCTTCAGTGCGTCCATCTCGTCGCTCGAGTAGCCGAGCTCGCCGAGGATCTCCTGGGTGTGCTGGCCGACCATCGGCGGCGCGCCGCGAGCGCGCGTCGGTGTCTCGGAGAAGTCGATGAGCGACCCGTATTGGCGCATGGTGCCGAGGATCGGGTGCTCGTACTCGGCCACGAGCCCGAGCCGCTCGTTGTCGGCGTCGAAGAACGCGAATTCGCCGCCCTTCGTGTCGATCGGCACCTCGCTCGGCACGTCGAGGTCGCCGAGGAGCCGCATCCACGTGAGCGCCGTCCTGTCCTTGAACCGTTCACCGAGCAGCCCCTCGAGCTCGACTCGGTTCGTGTCACGCGCCTTGGCGTCGGCGAAGCGCGGGTCGTCGACGAGCTCGGGCATGCGCAACACGGTGCACAGCGCGCGCCAGTGCTCCTCGGTGACGGCCGCGAGCTGGAGCCACCCGTCACTCGTCTCGTACAGGCGGTAGCAGGCGCCGAGCCCGGTCTGGTCCTTGTCGAGCCTTGGGTACGGGTGCGTCTCCCCGTCGACGAGGAACACGTCCGACGAGAACATCGCCCCACCGTCGAGCAGTGACGTCCACAGCTCCTGGCCCTCGCCGGTTCGGCGCTGGTGGTACAGGGCCATGAGGCAGCCGAGCACCGAGAGCATGGCGTTGGCGGTGTCGCACATGCCGAACCGGTAGTACATCGGTGGATTGCCCTCGTGCACGGGCCCCGACTCGTACTCGAGTCCCGCTGTCGCCTGGTACAGCGGATCGAGTCCGCCGAACCGACCCAACGGTTCTTCGAGCCCGTACGCATAGGTGTTGCAGTACACGATGTCGGGGTTGATCTTCTTGCAGTCGTCGTACGCGATCTTCAGACGTGCCGCAGTGCCGACCGTCATGTTGTGGTGGACGATGTCCGCCCGCTCCACGAGCTTCGTGGCGATCTCGTAGCCCCGCTCGTGCTTGATGTCGAGGGCGATGTCGCGCTTGCCTCGCTGACAGCCGATGAAGGGCTGGTTCACGAAGCGCATGCCGTCGCCGGTGATCGGCTCCACCTTGATCACGTCGGCGCCGAGGTCGCCGATGATCATCGGTCCGAACGGTCCGGCCAGGTACTGGCCGAAGTCGATGAGCGTGACGCCCTCGAGCGCGTTCACGACGAACCCGCCGCGCCCGTGAACGACGCGATCTCGCTCGCCGAGTAGCCGAGCTCGCCGAAGATCTCGTCGTTGTGCTCGCCCGGTCGCGGGCGCGGTCCTTTGACCGCGCCGGGCGTGCCCGCGAGGTGGATCGGCAGTCCCACCTGCGTCGTGTGGCCGAGGTCGGGGTCGTCGATGTCGACGACCATCCCGTTCGCCACGAGCTGTGGATGCGGCGCGCCGGACCCGCCGAGCTGGTCACCCATCGGGACGATCGGCTCGATGGCGTGGTTGTTCTCCTGGAACGACTCGACGAGCTCGTCGCGCTTGGCCGCGAGATAGGCCTTCGTGCGCATCTCCGTGATCGCCTCGCGCTGCTCGGGAGGAAGCGTCCCGAAGCTCGCGATGTCGACGTTCGCGTCCACGCCGAGCAGCTCGTCCTGGCTCTTCACGGGTGCGAGCCCACTCATCATCGACGGGTGCACCCAGCCGTCCGACACCTCGAAGATCATCTGCTGGTGGCTTCCGGCCGGGTACGACTTGCTCATCGTCGTCCAGAAGTCGCCAGGACCCTTCGTTGCCCACGTCCAGATCTGCGTCGTGTAGAGGAACGCGCCCTGCAGGAGTGAGGTGCGCACGTGCTGCCCACGGCCCGTCTGCTCGCGGGCGATCAGTGCGGCGAGGATGCCGGTCGGCACGAGGAACATCGCCGCCATGCTCGGCATCGGCATGTGCAGGAAGATCGGACCGAGACGCCAGCCCGGTTGCTCCCATTGTTGACCGCTGGCCGCCTGCACCAGCGCGTCGTACCCGGGCTTCTGCGCGAGCCGGTGGCCGTCGGGGTAGGCGGGGCACGACCCGTAGATGAGGCGCGGGTTGAGCTCGTGCATGGCGTCGAACCCGATGCCGAGCCGGTCGGTGACCCCGGGCCGGAACGTCTCCATCAGCACATCCGCGTCGGCCGCGAGCTTGCGGAACGTGTCGACGCCGGCGGGGTTCTTCAAGTCGATCGTGACCGAGCGCCGCGACCGGTTCCACACCGCGTAGCCGTCGTAGCCACGGAAGGGGTCGCCGCCCGGCGGCTCCACCTTGATCACGTCGGCGCCCTGCTCGGCGAGCATGAGGATGCCGAGCGATCCCGCGATCCCCCACGAGAGGTCGAGCACGCGAACTCCATCGAGGGCGCCAGGCATGAAGGGGATTCTGGCACCACCTGACAGTGGCGTCAGGGCGTCGGCGACTCAGATCTCGTCGAGGGGACGGCGATCGGACTCTTCGGGTTGGCGGCCGAGGCGCATCGGGGAGAGCGGCGCCTCCACCATGAGCGTGCGGCGCTTGCCGGCATCCATCGTGCGCTGACGCGCGCGCCACGCGGCGAGGCGATCGTCGTGCTCGGCGGCCTCGAACTCGGCCCACGTCTGCCAGTCGGGGATGGCCCAGATGACGATGGCCTCGGCGCCATCGACCATTGCGACCGAGAACGCACCGACGAGCGCGAGCCCGAACGCCTCGACGGCCGGCTGCCCCACTTCGTGCAGCGCACTGAGATAGTCACCCGCGGTCCCGGGCGGAAGCGTCACGAGCTCGTGCGCGAATACCGCGCCTTGCACACCTTCGGCGATGAGCTCGTCGATCGAGCGGGTCCTCTCGTCCGGCACGAGGATCCGGTCGAACCCGCCGCGGCGGAACTCCGCGGCCTGCGCCCACCACGCCGCGAGGGACGGATCCTGGAGCGTGGCGTGGGAGAACTCGTGCTCGAAGTTCGTGGCCAACCCGTCCCAGCCGTCGAGCTCCCACATGTTGACGGTCTGGGGCCACTGGCCCGTCGAGCCGACGGTGCCCCAGACGCCGTAGCACCGCATGTTGCGCTCGCGAATCGCCACCGGCACCCAGTTGGCGGTCATGTGGTGCATGTACTTGGCCCGGTTGTGGCCGCGGATGTCGATGAGCTCGTGGATGTAGACCTTGTCGTCGGCCATGCGACGGGCATGTTCGCACGCGGAGCGACGAGGGGCATTGCCGCTCGTTGCTCAGGAGACGGAGCCTGCGCAGTCGACCAGGAAGGGTGGCACCCGGGCGCACCGGCGGTACGATCTTCAACGAGATCGAGCACGGGAGCGTGAGGTCATGAAGACCGAAGAGATGATCATGATCAGCGTCGACGACCACCTCGTCGAGCCACCCGGCATGTTCGACAGTCGGCTCGAGGCGAAGCACGTCGACCGCGCTCCCAAGGTCGTTCGCACCGACAGCGGCGACGACGTGTGGGTGTTCAACGGCGAGACCATCCCGAACATCGGTCTCAACGCCGTCGCCGGGCGCCCCAAGGAGGAGTACGGGGTGAACCCCACCTCCTTCCAGGAGATGCGTCCCGGTTGCTACGACCACGCCGAACGCGTGAAGGACATGAACGCAGGCGGTGTGCTCGCGTGCATGTGCTTCCCGTCGTTCCCCGCGTTCTCGGGCCGCCTGTTCGCCTCGTGCACCGACAAGGACCTCGCGCTCGCCGTCACCCGCGCGTACAACGACTGGCACATCGACGAGTGGTGCGGCTCTCACCCCGGCCGGTTCATCCCGATGGCGATCCCCGTGTTGTGGGACCCCGCGCTCGCGGCGGAGGAGATCCGCCGGGTCGCGAAGAAGGGCTGTCACTCGCTGACGTTCACGGAGAACCCTGCGGCGCTCGGGTACCCGAGCTTCCACAGTGACCACTGGGACCCGATGTTCAAGGCACTCGTGGAGGAGGGCACGATCCTCAACATCCACCTGGGATCGTCGGGGAAGCTCGCGGTCACCGCGCCCGACGCGCCGATGGACGTGATGATCACGCTCCAGCCCATGAACATCTGCATGGCCGCCGCCGACCTGGTGTGGTCGCGCGTGTTCAAGGAGCACCCCGACCTGAAGGTCGCGCTCTCCGAGGGCGGCACCGGATGGATCCCCTACTTCCTCGACCGGCTCGACCGCACGTACGACATGCACCACCTCTGGACCGGGCAGGAGCTCGGTCCGGGTCGCATGCCGTCGGATGTGTTCCGGGAGCACATCCTCACGTGCTTCATCGCCGACCCTGTCGGGGTCGCGATGCGCGACGAGATCGGCATCGACAACATCTGCTGGGAGCAGGACTACCCGCACTCCGACTCTTCGTGGCCGACGGCACCCGAAGAGCTGCACGCGGTGGCGGAGAAGTACAACGTGTCCGACGCCGATCTCAACAAGATCACGCACGAGAACGCGATTCGCTGGTACCACTTCGACCCGTTCGTGCACCGAGCCAAGGAGCAGTGCACGGTGGGTGCGCTGCGCGCCGAGGCCAAGGGCCACGACGTGTCGATCCGCTCCATGGACCAGGGCCGTCACGCCGACGTCGAGCTCATCTCCCTCGCCGAGCTCGCGGCAAACGCCACTGCCTGATTCGTTCGTTCCCAGCCCCCAACCCCCGGATGGGGGGCCGGGCGGTGTGCCTACGACTCGCGATTGCTCGGCCACTCCGGGCGGTAGTAGCCGTCGAAGCGGAGCTCGCCGCCGCGCAGCTCGCGGATGGTGAGGAAGTCGCCCTTGTAGCCCTTGTGGTCACCGGGGCCGAACTGCACGTAGCAGGACGGTCCGCCATTCGTGGCCGGCATCCAACGGATCCGGTCGAGCCCGTCGCGCACGTCCTTCGGCGTCGGGATGCGCGCGTTGGCGATGCCGTGGATGGCGGCGCGCGCGGTGTCGTAGGCGAGCGCCACCACCACGTTGCGTGTCTCACGTCCGAAGCGGGCCTTGAACCGCTTGACCATCGCTTCGTAGTTCGGGTTCGTACCGTCTTCACCGAGCTGGTCGACGCCGTGCCAGCCCTCGAGACCCTCGGCCCACTTGTTCGAGTTCGAATAGAACATGAAGGCGGTGCCCATCACACGCGGCGGGTCCCAGTCGAGCGCCTGGAACGCCTCGGCGAAGTGGAAGGTCGCGTAGCCGTACCCGCCGTAGTAGATGCCCTCGGTGCCCATCTCGCGCATCTCCGCGAGGTTCTCCTTCATGTTGCGCGGGTTCGGCTCGAGCTTCACCTCGCGAGTGATCGTGAGCCCGAGGCGCAGCGCCTCGTCGCGAAAGAAGTCGGCGTAGTCACGGCCCGACGAGCCGACCTCCCAGAACATCCCGACCTTCTTGAAGCCGCGCTGCCACAACCAGTTGGCGCACATCACGCCTTCGGTCGCGATGTCGCCGTTCGCAACCGTGTAGCAGTAGTCGCTCGCGAATCGGTGCGCACCGGTCCAGCCGATCACGGGCACGCCGATCTCCTCGGCGACGGGCTGGAGCGTGAGGCAGTTGTCGGAGATCATCGGTCCGAGAATCACGACGCAGCCCTGCTCGACGAGCCACTTGTAGCCGTCGATCAGCTTCCGGTAGTTCTCGCGTGGCAAGCCGCGCGCGTCAGCGGTGATCAATGCGACCGGGCTGCGACCCCATACGCCTTCATTGAGCGCGTCCTCGATCGCGAGGATCGACGGGTCGATCCAGTCGGCGAGCAGCTGACCGAGGTCCATGTCCACCAGCACGCCGATCTTCACCGGTTCGAATGGGTCACCCTGGGTCTGCAAGCCGCGCGTCGGCGGATAGATCACGATCTCGGCCACGGCCTTCTCGGTCGGCGTGCCGCCACCCTCGTACCACGTCTTGCCCTCGCCGCCCTCGCCCTCGAGGTACGAGCTCGTGCCGAACTTCACGTTGCAGACGGCACGGTCGGGCTGCGCGATGCCCAGATCGACGGGCGCGTCGAACATGCGCTCCGCGTACTTGTGGCGGTCAGTCATGGCGCGCAGAGTACCCGGCCGCTTCGTTGAGGATCCGTGCGAACTCCTCTGGGTGCGTGACCGCCGGGATGTGGCCCGAGTCGATCTCTACGACCCGCGGCTTCTTCGGGAGCCGAGCGATGTTGTCGTCCTGGAGTGCAGGCGGTGACGGCCGGTCGCGCAGATGCTTCACATAGGTCACGGGCACATCGCCGATCGTCGACCAGTGCACCGGCTGGTAGTAGACGTTCATCGAGTCGCGCACACAGCGCACCGGGTCGCTGATGAACGCGATCTGGTCGTCGTCGAGGTCGTCGCCGCCGTACGCGCCGCGCACCTTGTCCGCGGGCTCTGGGCCCGGCGTTCGCAGCACCCAGCCGTCGCGCCGCGCTGCCTCCATGCCGGCGATGACACGGTCGCGGTGCGAGGCCTTCATCGCGTCCAATGCCGTTCCACCCTCGAGTGGAACGGTCGCGGCGGAGAGCACGATGTGCCCCACCGCAGGCGCGAGCGCGGCGGCGATGCCAGGCGCGAACAGCCCACCGGATGAGTGCGCCACGAGCACGATGTCGTCCAACCCCGCGGCGCGGACGTCAGCGACCGCGGACGCGACGCAGTCGTCGACGGTCAGCTCCATGAGGTCGGCCGGCTTGCCAGCGCGACCGGGCAGGTCGATGGCCAACGCCTGGTGCGCCAGGTGGGGGAGCAGCCGATCCCAATACCGCGAGGACATCGCGCCGCCGTGGATCAGCACGAACGCGACGTCGTCCACGGTTCAGCCAGCGGATGCAGGCAACACGTGCGACGCGACGCGCTCGAGGTACGGCCACGCGATCGCCGGCGGCAGGCCGCCGCACAGTGGATGCAACGGGAGGTAGCCCGCCGTGCGCACGTGCTCGACCGCCTCGTCGATCGAGAAGATCTGATGAGACGCCCGTTCGGCGCGCAGCTCGTCGGCGGTCGTGGCGCGCGACAGGCTGGCCGTGTGTGAATCGCCAGGATTCCATGCGGCGTACATCAAGACGTCGTGCATCAGGTACGGCCCGAGCTCGTCCCACGCGGCATCCACGTCGTCGGCCACGAACACCGTGGCTGGCGCGGCAGGATCGGCAAGTGTGCAGGCTCCGGGCGTGTGGCCCGCGGCCTCGGCCGCAGCCCGGTAGGCGGGCTCGAGCTCGGGGCCGTTGGACTGGGCGAAGAAGCCGAGGCCGTAGCGACCGGCTCGGCTCGCCGCGGCGGCCGTCCCGCCGCCGTACGCGATGCTCGGCCCGCCCGGCGTCAGCGGCGCAGGGGTCACATGGATCTTGCGACCGTCATGTTCGAACGGTTCACCCGACAGCGCTTGCAGCAGCACCTCGATGTGCGTGTCGGCGAGCGCGCCTCGCTTCGCCATGTCGAGACCGAACATGGCGAACTCTTCGGGTCGGTACCCGAGTCCGAGCACGTAGGACACGCGTCCGTTGCTCACGTGGTCGAGTACCGCGATGTCCTCGGCAAGACGCACTGGGTCGCTGAACAGGAAGAGCGAGGCCGCGATGATCATCGGCATGGTCGTCGTTCGCGTAGCCATCGCGGCGGCCATCACGAGCGGCGACGGCAAGTAGCCGTCGGGCGACGCGTGATGCTCGGAGAGCGCGATCGCCATTCCACCATGGCTCTCGGCCCACTCCGCCATATCGACGGCTGCCGCGTAGAGCTCGGCGGGCTTCGGGCCACCCGAAGGTGCCCGCAGATCGAAGCGCATCATGTAGCTCATGTGAAGTCGGAACCTCCATCCACGTTGACGTTGGCTCCCGTCATGTACGAGTTGCGTCGTGACGCGAGAAACGCGATCACCGCGCCGATCTCCGCCGGATCACCGGCACGGGGAAGATGCGCCGGATGACCGAAGTGTTCCTCGATGCCCGCCATGATCGCGTAGAGGTTCTTGCCGTCGATCCCGACGCTCTTGGCCCAGCCCTGGACCGACTCGGTCGCGATCGTCCCGGGTGACACGGTGTTCACGAGGATCTCGTCGGCCGCGAGCGACATCGACAGGTTCTTCGTGACGCTCGTAACGGCGGCCTTGGCCGCGGTGTACGCCACGAGGCCCGCGCTCTGACGCTTGGTGGAATGCGCGGAGAGGTTGACGATGCGTGCCCACTCCGCGGCACGCAACAGCGGGAGCGCGGCGCGCACGCAGCGGATCATGCCCATGGTGCCGAGGTCGATGGTCGCCATCCACTGGTCGTCGGTGAGGTCCTCGAAGCCAGCCACCGCCCCGGGGCCGGTGGCGTTCACCAAGATGTTCAGCTCGCCCCACCGCTCACCGACGATTCGGAAGGCGTCCTCGACCTCGTCGGGGCGGGTGATGTCGGCCTTCAACGCGAACGCGTCGGGGCTCCCGCGCTCGACCAGCTCGGCGATCGTCGCGTCGAGATCGGCCTGCGTGCGTGCCATCACCGCGACGCGCGCGCCGTCGTCGGCAAAGCACCTCGCCGCCGCGCGACCCATGCCCTGGGTCCCGCCCTGGACGACCGCCGTCGCGTTGGTGAGACCCAGGTCCATCAGGTCAGCGGAGCGTCAGACGCCACAGACGCGCGCCTCGATGTCCGGTTGACCCGTCGGCTCGTACGGGCCGCTCTCACCCGCGAAGCGAGCGTCGATCCAACCGATCATGTCGGCGAACGACGGCCCGATCACCTCCGCGTGCATGTTGCCGGGGTACACCCATCGCTCGAGCGCCTGGCCGATGTCGCACAGGTGATCCGTGAGGAGCGCGCTCGACGCGACCGGGATCTGCTCGTCATTCCCGCCGTGGATGATCAGCAACGGCACGTCACCGGGACTCTCGAAGCTCTGCGGATCGTCAGCTTGGAGCAGAGCCCGCCACTCGGGCACCGTGTACGGGTCAACGTCGCCGACTTCCTCGTAGGGGATGTCGCCCGCGAGCTTCTGGAGGTAGCCCGAGCAGCCGTTCTCGAGCTCGGCGAGCAGCTCGATGCCGCGCTCTGTGAGCACCGCGTCGAGTGGTGCCGCCTCGTCGCCATACGCGGCGTTGAGGCCACCACCGGCCATGAGCAGGTAGTGACGGAAGTCGCTCGTTTTGAGGAAGTTGTACAGCAGCGCGAATTGCGACGGTGGGGCGCCCGCGACCACGCCGTGCAGCTCGACATCAGCCGCGTAACCGGTCGCCTCAATCAACGCATGCATCGCAGTGTGCCCGCCTTGGGAGTGGCCCCACACCACGTAGTCGCTTCCCGCGTTCGCCGGCTTGAATCCGACCGCCGCGCGCACGATATCGACCGTGTTGCGGGCCGCGTTCTCACCCGCGATGTACGGGTGCAGCCCGGGCGTACCCAGCCCCTCGTAGTCCGTGGCAACCACCAGGTATCCAGCGTCGAGGAGCGCGTTGGTCTCGGGGCGGCTCTCCGTCGTCAATGACGGCGCGCACTCGTCGGCCATGCCGGTGGTGCCGTGCGCGATCGACAGCACGGGGAACCCACCGCTCGGCGCCTCGCCCTTGGGGACGACGATCAAGCCGGTGACCGGGATCACCTCGTCCCGGAGGTTCGTCGAGGTGTACATCACCCGGTACATCGTGCCGCCGAGGCCCTTGATCTCGAGCTTTTGCGATTTGATGATCTCGCCCGGCGCGTCAGGAAGGTTGCCGGGCACCGCGTAGAACTTCGGCAAGCCGTTCGGCGCCGGCGTCTTGGCGCTGTCGGCCCGCCGCGCCGCGCCTGCGCCCGTCGCGGTCCGGGCTGCGATGGCAACGGACAGCACCATCGCGAGTACGAACCCGCTTGTTGCTCCACCCCGTGCCGTCACGGGTGCAGCCTCGCGCAAGTGTCGGTACTGGCGTCGGCCGCGCAGGCGGCGGCTTTGCCGACCGCCGGAGCAGGAGCCGTCGCTTGCGGCGGCGACCAGGGGAGGCGCCCCGCTGGGTACCCTCGAGACATGACAACCGAGACGTGGTCCGTGCCCGCGGCGCACGAGCCGGGGCACCCGACGGAGAGCGACGAGATGACGAGCGGCACCCGATCCACCGACCTGCCCGAGGCCCCCGACTGGCGGGGCATCAACCACCTGGCGCTGGTCACCCCCGACATGGATGCCACGGTGCGGTTCTACGCCGGTGTGCTCGGGATGCGGCTGGCGGCCACGCTCATGGCCGGGCCCATGCGCCACTACTTCTTCGAGATGCACGACGGGAACACCGTCGCCTTCTTCGAGATCAAGGGCATGGAGACGTTCGCCAAGCCCGCCGGTGGTCCGCCCGACCGGGCGATCCAGCTCGACCACCTCTCGTTCAACGTTCCCGACGAGCACGCGCTCGAGCTGCTGCGCAAGCGGTTGCTCGCGGCGGGCTCCGAGGTCACCTCGGTCGTCGACCACGGGATCATGCGATCCATCTACTTCCACGACCCCAACGGCATCGCGCTCGAAGCGTCGTGGTGGGTCACGGACCCCACCGGGCGCCCGTCCGACTACACCGACGAAGGTGTGTTCGCCGATCCCGATCCCGTTCCCGCGGTGGAGGAGCTCCGCCGCGGCGGGATCGAGTCACTCCCCCGGACTCACCTCGCCTGAGCACTCGCTCGCGCTCGATCCGCTGCCGAGCGCAACTTCGAGCTCGGCGTTGCAGTATTCGGACACCGCGTCCCTGATGCGCTGCGCCGCGGGTTTGTCGCTCCGGAGGTAGCGGTCCCAGAACGCAGTCGTGATCTGGCGCACGACCTCGTCGGCAGGATCTGGCGTGTCTTCGAACGGGTCGGAGTGTGTGCCGCCGCGCAGCATCACCATCCACTTGGGGGTCGAGAGCAAGGGATACGTGTTCACCGTCACCCGAGAGATGGGATCCGCATCGCCTGCGATCATCATCGCCGGGAGGTGCGGGAACTTCTCCTTGCTGCCAGTGAGAGTGATGCGAAGCGTGCTCATGAGCACCACCGCGTCGATGCGCTTGTCGCGACAGCACGCGTTGAACACGAGTCCGTAGACCGTGCCGCCGCCGAGCGAGAGGCCAGCCGCGCCGATGTGCTGCTTGTCGACGCGTTCGAAGATCGGGCTGGTCTCGTCGCCGTTGAGCTTCAGCACCTCGTCGATCACGAAGCTCATGTCTTCGACCTGATCGCGGAGTTCGCCCGGGTTGCCCTCGCTCCCAGCGGGGAACGCGGGCGCCGCAACCACGTAGCCCGCGCCTGCCCATGCCTCCATCAACTGGACGAAGTTGCTCGGATGGCCGCTGTTGCCGTGCGCGAGCACGACGAGCGGCGCGGGTTCTTCGAGCGCGGTGGGGTAGGTGATCGTCGTCACGAGCTCGCGACTTCGGCTGTCGTCGACAAAGGGAATCTCGATCGTCTCGACCAGCCCGTCGACGATCAGCGTGCCGGCCAGCGCGGGCCCAGCCACACCAGCCAGCGCCGCGATCACGATCGCGACGACGACCCAACGTCTCATCATCGGAAGCCGAATGAGACCTTGGAGCCCGTCGCCCACTCGAAGAGCTCCATGCCACCGAAGATGCCGGCCACGATCGCCGCGCACTGGAGCGCGATCGCCACGTTGCGCAGTGTGCTCTGGCGCGCCTCGGGATCAGGCGGCGGCGCACCGCCCGTGCTCATCCGCAGGCGGTCCCGCAGGTTGGCCTGATTGATCGACGGCAGCTTGGACTCGCGCTTCTGGAGAACCCACATGATCCACAGGACGAGTGGGACACCGCCCATCAAGAAGAAGATCACCGCGCAGAAGAGCCACCCGAACGAAGGTCCGTCGCCAAACCCCGCGGGCGGGTCGATGCCGTAGTCGGCGAAGTTGTACCCGAGCGAGATGAACAATGCCGGCCACCCCAGCAGCGTGAGGTTGGGTCCGATCGCGTTCACCGCGTACACGCCCAGGAAGAGGATCCCGCCGAAGATCGATCCGATCATCAGGCCCGCTACACCGGTGGGGCACTGACGACGGATCTCGAACGGCGTGTTGCCACTCGCGCACGATCCACCGATCTCCATCACCGAACGCATGCAGAGGAAGAGGACGACGAGTCCAGCTGTCACGCCAGCCAAGCCCACGAACATCAGGGCCAATCGACGCACGATCGTCGAGGACGGCGTGAACGAGTCGACCTGGGTCACCTGCTCGGGTCGACTCCGCTGCGCCGTCCCGGGCGTCCGCCCACGGCTTCGCTGCGTCTCATGCAATCCGAACGGTAGTGCCAGCCTAGGAGGGCCACTTGTGAGGAAGCCCCGCGCACCCCACAATCAAGTTGTGCCGAACGGGCCGAGTGGTGGCGGCGGTTGGTCGGACGACCCCGATTGGGTCCGCCCGGTGCCGCGAGGTAGGCCGGTCGGTCGCCCACCGCGACGCCCACCCCCCGACTACGACGAAGGCTGGGTGGCTCCGGCCGGTCCGCGTCGGCGCACGGCGATCCACGACCCCTGGAGCCCCCGACGGCGGATCGGGCTGCCGTCCGGCATGCCGCCCCCGCCCGTGGTGCTCGGCGGGGTGATGGCGTTGCTGTTCGCCTTCTTGCTGGGGCGCTGCACCGCCGGCGGCGGCAACGAGGTGTCAACCGGCACAGGGACGTCGAGCGCCGCCGCGACGACGACGACGCTCTTCGAGACCACCCACGTCGTCGAGGAGAACGAGACCCTCGCCGCGATCGCGGATCAGTACGGCATCACGATCAACGAGCTCGCCGTCGCCAACGGCATCGGCGACGCCAATCGCATCTTCGTGGGCCAGGTGTTGAAGATCCCGCCCAAGACGCCCGTCACCACCACCAGCACGACGCTGAAGAAGAACAAGAAGAAGAACAACTAGCCGACTCCATCTGTCGCGGTCGCGAGCGACGGCTCCGTGGCTTTCGGCGGTCGGCAAAGCCGCCGCCTTCGCCGGCTCGTGTGGGCCGGGATTGTCGCGACCGATAACCTCCGTAGCCGGAGCGAGTCCCCTAGGAGGCGATCGTGGACGTGCGCGAGCAGCTCTTCATCGGCGGTGAGTGGGTAGCGCCCGACGGCAAGGGTGCGATCGAGGTGATCTCCCCGCACACCGAGGAGGTCATCGGCTCGGTCCCCGACGCGTCGCCGGCCGACATGGACCGGGCGGTCGCAGCAGCACGCGCCGCGTTCGACGACGGCCCGTGGCCGCGCATGACCGCCGCCGACCGCGCCGAAGGCATCAAGCGCCTCTCCGGCGCACTTCAATCGCGTGGCGCGGAGATCGCCGACATCATCTCGTCGGAGAACGGATCACCGAAGTCGTGGTCGCTCATGGGCCAGGTCTTCTCGGCGACGATGGTGCTCGACACCTACGCCGGCCTCGCGAGCGGCTACCCGTGGGAAGACCGTCGCACCGGCGCGCTCGGCTCGCCCGTGCTCGTGCGGCGCGCGCCGGTGGGGGTTGCGGCGGGGATCATCCCGTGGAACGTGCCGCTGTTCATCATGGCGCTCAAGCTCGGTCCGGCGATGGCCGCCGGGTGTCCGATCGTGCTGAAGCCCGCGCCAGAGACGCCGCTCGACGCGTACCTGCTTGCCGACGCGATCATCGAAGCCGACCTTCCGCCCGGTGTGATCAACATCGTCGCCGCCGGACGCGAGACGGGCGAGCACCTCGTGCGTCATCCCGGGATCGACAAGGTCAGCTTCACGGGATCGACCGCGGTGGGTCAGCACATCGGTGAGGTGTGTGGCGGGATGCTCAAGCGCCTCACGCTCGAGCTCGGTGGCAAGTCGGCGGCGATCGTGCTCGACGATGCCAACCTCGACGAGGCCACGCTTGGCAACCTCGTGCAGTCGGGTGTGATGAACAACGGTCAGGTGTGCGGTGCGCAAAGCCGCGTCCTCGTCAGCCGCAAGCGCTACGACGAAGTGGTCGACGCGCTCGGGGCGGCCGTCGGCGCACTCACGGTTGGCGACCCGCTCGACGAGGCGACCCAGATCGGCCCGCTGGTCGCGAAGCGCCAGCAGGAGCGGGTGTTCGGGTTCCTCGAAGCCGGCAAGGCGGCCGGCGCCACCGCCGTCGTCGGCGGCAACGGGAAGCCGGCCCATCTCGACAAGGGTTGGTACGTGGAGCCCACGGTGTTCCGCGACGTCACGAACGACATGAAGATCGCCCGCGAGGAGATCTTCGGACCCGTGCTGTCGGTGATCCCATACGACGACGAGGCGCAGGCGATCAAGATCGCCAACGACTCCGACTACGGGCTCTGCGGCTCGGTGTGGACCACCGATGGTGAGCACGGCGCAGCGGTCGCGGCGCAGATGCGCACCGGTGTCGTGGCGATCAACTCGGCGATGATCCTCGACTTCAACGCGCCGTTCGGCGGGTTCAAGCAGTCGGGGATCGGTCGCGAGCTCGGACCCGAGGGGATCGACCCGTACACCGAGTACCAGTCGATCATCCTTCCAGCCGGGTAGCACTCCATGGCGTTCATGAGCACGGTGCGGTTCAACTGTGTGCAACCAGGTCTCGAGCCGGGGGAGATGAGCAAGCGGTACCAGTCGTTCGTCGAGATGGCGCGCTTTGCCGAGGAGAACGGCGTGGCGATGGTCACGCTCGAGGAGCATCACGGCGCGGAAAACGGGTGGTCGCCGTCACCGATGATGATGGCCGGACTCGTGTTCGGGACGACGAAGACGCTGGCGATCACGATCTCGGCGCTGCTGCTGCCGCTGCACGATCCACTCCGCGTGGCCGAGGACCTGGCGGTTCTCGATTTGGCGAGCGGCGGGCGGCTTACCACCGTTCTCGGGTTGGGCTATCGACCCGAGGAGTACGCCGCGCACGGCAAGGACTGGAAGCAGCGCGGCAAGCTCATGGACGAGTGCGTGGACACGCTGCTGAAGGCGTGGACGGGTGAGTCGTTCGAGTTCCGCGGCACCACGGTGCGGGTCACACCGCGTCCCTTCACCCAGCCGCACCCGATGGTGCTCATCGGTGGCACG
Source organism: Acidimicrobiia bacterium (assembly GCA_040881685.1). Taxonomy (NCBI): domain Bacteria; kingdom Bacillati; phylum Actinomycetota; class Acidimicrobiia; species Acidimicrobiia bacterium. The sequence continues at coordinate 46,405 of JBBECS010000028.1, forward strand.
AGCAAGCCCGCCGCGCGCCGCGCCGCGCGGTTCGGGTTGCCGATGTTCGCCGCGGCTGCTGTCGATGGGCTCGAGCCGTACTACTACGAGCAGTGCAAGGAGCAAGGCACGCAGGGGTTCTTCATGGATCCTGGTAGCGACTTCGCGAGCGTGCACGTCGCCGACGACCCGGACAGAGTGTGGCGCGAGCTCGGGCAGCACTTCTTCCACGAAGCGACCACGTATCACTCGTGGCAGACACCCGACATCAAGTCGTCCGTGCACTCCTACGCTTCGACGGTCGACGAGCTGCGAGCCGAAGGCATCTACCAAGTGCTGACGCCCGACGAAGCGCTCGAGCGCGCGACCAAGTACGGGTCGATCAATGTCCATCCGCTGGTCGGCGGCATGCCGATCGAAGAAGGATGGGAGAGCTTGCGCTTGTACTGCGAAAAGGTGTTACGGAAGCTTCCGACCTGACACCGCTTGGCAGGGGCCGTGTCATGATGGCCACCACTTCCAGAGAGGGCGGCATGAAGCCTCGATTGATCACCGCGGACAAGAAGGTGACGAAGGTCCTCAAGGCGGTTGAGAAGGGTTACGGCAAGATCTTCGACGACCCGGTCGGGACGTACTTCAGCCCCGGCAGTCCCCTCGAAAAGGCCGGTCAGCTCGCGCAGAGTTACGGCTTTCAAGTGTGTGGAGCTTGAACTGTCGCTGAGCGACTCCGAGCCGACGTTCAGCGTCGACGAGTTGAATCAGGTCATCTCACAATCGCTCGTCGCCACGTTTCCGCGTGCGGTCTGGGTGCGCGGTGAGATCCAGCAGCTGAAGCGCTCGAAGAACGGCCACGCGTACTTCGAGCTGGTGGAGAAGAACGAGAAGCGTGACGGCGTGCGCGCCGTGCTTCGCGTCGCGTTGTTCCGCGATGCGCGAGCGGAGGTCAACCGCTCGCTGCGGGCAACGCCCGGAGTGAAGATCTCCGATGGCGTCGAGGTCCGCATCTGCGGCCGCGTCGACTTCTACTCGGTGAACGGGCGGCTCCAGCTCGTGATGAACGCCATCGACCCCGTGTTCACGGTGGGCAAGATGGCCGCCGACCGTGAGCGCGTCGTGCGCGTGCTCACGGCCGAGGGAATCCTGCGGCAGAACGGCGAGCTGGACATGCCACTCGTCCCACTACGCATCGGGCTCGTCACGAGCGGAGGAAGCGCCGCCTACCGCGACTTCGTGCACGAGCTCGAGACGAGTGGCCACGCCTTCCAATTGGCGCACGTCGACGTTCGCGTCCAGGGCGCCGGATCGCCTCGACGCATCGCGTATGCGCTGCGGCGGTTGGCGGGCATGGAAGTCGACGCCGTGGTCATCGTTCGCGGAGGAGGCGCGCGCAGCGATCTCGCGGCTTTCGACACGGAGATCGTGGCCCGAGCTGTCGCAGTCATGCCCATGCCCGTGCTCACCGGCATCGGTCACGAGATCGACCGAACCGTGGCCGACGAGGTTGCCCATACGTGTTGCAAAACGCCCACGGCGGCTGCCGCACTCCTCGTTGAGCACGTTGACGAATACGAAGCGCGCTTGGCGTGGGTCGGGCACCGCGTGTCGGCCCGGGCCCGCGGCGCGTGCTCCATGGCCCGCCGGGAGCTCGAGGATCTCGCGCGCCGGATGCATCGCGGTGTGCCGGTTGCGCTGGTCCGCGAACGGCACACGCTCGACGGCCATCGTCGGCGCGTGCTCGATGCCGGCCGCCGCGGTGCTCGTCATGCGATTCAGCGCATCGACGCCGCGCAGGACCGACTGCGCGCGCTCGATCCCCGCCGTGTGCTCGAGCGCGGCTACACGATCACCCGCGACGAGCATGGGAAGGTGCTGCGCTCGGTCGCAGCCGTCGGTTCGGGAGACCAGCTCGTCACCGAGATGGCCGATGGGTCGGTCCGCAGCCGGGTCGAGGAGACGCAGCGAAGCGCTGGCCGGACGGCCGGGAGCGCGCAGCGAAGGCGACCCAGGCGGGAGGACGACGAGTGACCGAGCCGGGATATGCCGAGGCGATGGCCGAGCTCGAGGCGATCCTGGAGGAGCTCGAGGGCGACGAGCTCGACGTGGACGTGCTGGCCGACCGGGTCGGGCGCGCGAGTGAGCTCATCAAGTCGTGCCGTGCTCGCATCGCACGGGCCCAGTCCGAGGTCGAGGGCATCGTCACCGACCTCGAGGACTTCGATCCCGACGACGACGAGGAACAAGACGACGAAGCCGACTGAGTTGTCACTGGCCCGCTCGAGCGCGCCGGGCCACGGGCGGCAGTAGCGTTTCGTCCCAAGAGAGCCGCCGGGCGGCCGGTGGATGAAGGTGGCGGCTCATGCCGTTCGTGCTAGGTGTTGACTCGGCGGCGCGGTCCACCGCGGTTGAGCTGCGCGACGCAGAGAGCGGCGAGCTCTTCGGGTCGGGGCGCTCGGTTCACCCCCCGACCGATCAGGCCGAACACGCGCAGGATCCCCACGTCTGGTGGAACGCGCTCGTTGACGCGCGTCGCGATGCTGGCGGCGCGCTGGGCATGAACGCGGTCGCGGTGGCTGCGCAGATGCACGGTCTCGTGGCTCTTGACCGCGAGGGCCAGGTGATCGGGCCGGCGAGCGTGGGCGCCGATCCAGACGTAGCGCGCGACGCGGCGTCGCTCGTCGAAACGTTCGGTGGCGTCGAGCCATGGGTCAATGCGTGTGGTTCGGTACCCGACACGTCGTTCGCGATCGCCAAGCTGGCGTGGCTGCGCCGCACCCAGCCCGAGGAGTTCGCACGCGTCGCGAAGGTCATGTTGGCGCACGACTGGCTCACACTTCGGCTGAGTCGTAAGCTCGTCACCGATCGCGGTGGCGCGTCGTCAACTGGTTACTTCTCTCCACGCGACGGCGAGTGGCGCTCTGACCTCTTGGCGCTCGTCGACCCCGACAAGAGCTGGGAGCCGTGCCTCCCGCGCGTCGCCGTCGCCGGGGAGCCCGCCGGTGACCGCGAGGGAGTGGTGATCGCAGGAGGAACGGGCTCGGCGATGGCCGCCGCGCTCGGGCTCGCTCTGCAACCTCGCGACGTCGTCGTGTCGCTCGACCACGCCTGCGTGTTCACCGTGCGGGAGCGGCCGACCGAGGACCCGACCGGGCAGGTGTCGGGCTTGGCCGACGCGACCGGTCGGTTCCTGCCGCTGGTCGCGTCGCTCGCGTCGCTCGGAGTGCTCGAGTCGTTCGCGAATGTCCTCGGCGTCGACCACAGCCGTTTCGACCGACTCGCACTCGAGGCACCGCCGGGGTCCGGCGGTGTGCGGTTCCTTCCCGCCGAAGCCGCCCGTCTGGATCAGCCAGCACGTGAGGGGATCCTGACCGGCTTGGACGTCGATTCGAGTCCCTCGCTCGTGGCCCGCGCCGCGGTGGAGGGGGTCGGGCACCGCTTGCTCGACGACATCGAGGCGCTCCGGCAGGCCGATGTTCCCGTCGGTGGTCGCCTACTGCTGCTTGGGAGCGCGCGCAGCCACTCCTTGTCCCAAGTGCTCGCCGACCTCTCGGGCCGGCCGGTGGCTGTTCCGAAGGGAGATCGCGTCATCGCAGGCGCGTGTGTGCTCGCGGCCGCTGCGTTGCACAGCGCGCCGCCCGAGGAGCTCTCGACGGCGTGGGGTCTCGACCGCGCGCGCGAGCTCGAGCCAAACCGTCATGTGGACAGCGACGAGCTCCGCTCGAGCTACAAGCGCGCGCTCGCGGCGCGCGCTGCTCGCTAGCTGGCGCGTTCGCGCCGCTTCCGGTGCCAGCGAACGCCGCCCTCCAGGGCCGCAAGGATCGTGTCGTTGTCTCGTGAGAGGCGGCGGTGCACCCAGCGCTCGAGTCCGAAGCGCCGCATCCAAGGGTTGAACGTCTCGTACGTCTCGCGGAAATGAATGCGCGTGCGACCGTCGCCCAGATCCTCGAGGCGCGTGTGTCCTGTGGCGCGTGACCACAACGGCTTCCCGACGGCGTCGTAGCGCCATGAATCGAACGGCTTCACCTCGGTGAGCCACTCCCAAGACTGTCCGACACCGCCCGACCCCAACACGCGGGGGACCGGGAAGTGGCAATGCCGCACCAGCCCTTCGCCGACCTCGTCACCGGGATGGAGGATGTCGATGCGGGTATTCACGTCCCGCGGCTGCGGTCGGTCGTCACCGCGGTACCAGAAGACCTCCCACACCTCTTCGCGAGGCGCGTTCACGTCGACCGAGAAGTTGTGCTCCTGCATCGGGCCCGAATGTACCGTGACGTCGTGCCCCAGGACCCTGAGCCACAGATCGCGGACTCGCTGCTCGACCTCGTGGGCAACACCCCGCTCGTGCGCCTCGGGCGGGTCGGGCGCGATCTCGCGTGCGACCTCGTGGCCAAGGTCGAGATGCTGAACCCTGGTGGGAGCGTGAAGGACCGGCCGGCGATCGCGATGATCGACGCAGCCGAACGCGACGGGCTCCTCCAGCCTGGGGGAACGATCGTCGAGCCGACGTCGGGCAACACGGGGGTCGGGTTGGCGATCGTCGCTGCGCATCGTGAGTATCGCTGCGTGTTCGTGATGTCCGACAAAATGAGCGACGAGAAGGTCGCGCTCCTGCGCGCGTACGGCGCAGAAGTCGTGGTGTGCCCGACCGCGGTGCCACCCGAGCATCCCGACTCGTATTACTCCGTTGCCGATCGACTCACGAACGAGATCCCCGGCGCGTTCCGTCCGAACCAGTACTACAACCAGGCCAATCCGGACGAGCACGAGCGCAGCACCGGCCCCGAGATCTGGGCGCAGACGGCGGGGAGGATCACGCACTTCGTCGCGGGCGTCGGCACCGGCGGCACGATCACCGGAGTGGCGCGGTACCTGAAGGTGCAGAACCCGGCGGTGCAGATCATCGGCGCCGACCCCGAGGGCTCCGTGTTCTCCGGCGGAACCGGTCGGCCGTACCTGGTGGAAGGAGTTGGCGAGGACTTCTGGCCTCCCACCTACGACCCTGAGCTGGTCGACCGCACGGTGATGGTGAGCGACGCCGACTCGTTCGCGGCGGCGCGCCGCGTCACCCACGAAGAAGGGTTGCTCATCGGTGGCTCGGGCGGCACGGCGGTCCACGCCGCGCTTGTCGTGGGTGTCGACCTTGGACCCGAGCACCTCGTGGTCGTGCTGCTTCCCGACTCCGGTCGTAACTACATCTCGAAGATCTTCAACGACGAGTGGATGATGCGTTTCGGGTTCCTGCGGACCGATGGACCGGTCGCGGGCGATGTGCTCGCGGCGAAGCACGGCGCCGCCGACGGGTCGATGCCCGACCTCGTGCTCATCACGCCCGACGAGCCGGCGCGCCACGGCTTCGCGCTCATGCGCGACCTCGGCGTCTCGCAGGTGATCGTCAGCGTGGCGACCGAGCTCCCGCTCGCGGCGAAGGAGGTGAGCGGGACGCTTACCGAGCTCCAGCTCATGGACAAGGCGTTCCACGATCCCGCAGTGCTGGACCGGCCGGTGCGCGACGTGATGGAGCCGACACTGCCGATGGTCGGGATCGGTGAGGCGGTCACGGTGGTCGTCGAGTACCTCGACCGCACCGCGGGTGTCCTCGTGCTCGATGGCGGGCACCCGATCGGTGTGCTCACAACGCAAGACGTGCTGAGCTTCCTCGCCGAGAGGTCACCGGGATGAGCACCACTGACGACGCCGGGTTCGAGACGCGAGCGATCCACGCCGGGCAGCCGGCCGACCCGCGCACGGGCGCGGTCGTGCCGCCGATCAGCCTGGCCACCACGTTCGAGCAGTCGGCCGTCGGCGAGCACGCCGGATTCGAGTACGGGCGGACGGGGAACCCCACGCGTCGCGCGCTCGAGGAGTGCATTGCGTCTTTAGAGGGCGCTGCGCACGGTCTTGCGTTCGCGAGCGGGATGGCCGCGGAGGACGCCGTGCTGCGCGCGCTCGTCGGGCCGGGCGACCACGTGGTGCTGCCGACTGACGCGTACGGTGGTACCTATCGCCTCGTGTCCCAAGTGCTCGGCCCCACCGGTGTGGAATGGAGTGCCGTCGATCTCACCGCGACCGACTCGCTCGCCGCGTCGTTGCCCGAGAGCACCCGCGTCGTCTGGGTGGAGACGCCGACCAACCCGATGCTCACGTGCGTCGACATCGCCGCTGTGGCGGCAGCCGCGCACGAGCGGGGCGCAATGGTGGTCGTCGACAACACCTTTGCGACGCCATATCTCCAGCAGCCGCTCGCGTTGGGTGCCGACGTTGTCGTGCACTCCAGCACGAAGTACCTGGGTGGACACTCCGACGTGGTCGGAGGGGTCGTCGCGCTCGACGACGACGATCTTGCCGCCCGCCTCGCATTCATCCAGAACGCAGCTGGCGGCGTTCCGTCACCCTTCGACTGTTACCTCGTGCTACGCGGGATCAAGACGCTCGCGGTGCGCATGGACCGCCATTGCGAGAACGCGCAGGCGGTCGTCGGACTCTTGGGTGAGCACGCCGGCGTGGCGAACGTGCTGTACCCGGGGCTCCCGACGCACCCCGGGAACGACGTGGCCCGGCGTCAGATGCGCGACTTCGGTGGGATGGTCAGCTTCATCGCCGCGGCAGGAGAGCAGGCGGCGCTCGCGTTGGTTGCCAAGACGCGCGTCTTCACGCTGGCCGAGTCGCTCGGTGCCGTGGAGTCGCTGATCGAGCACCCGGCGCGCATGACCCACGCATCGGTCGCGGACTCACCGCTCGCGGTCGACCCGGCGCTCGTACGACTCAGTGTCGGGATCGAGACCGCCGCCGACCTCGTCGCCGATCTTCGTCAGGCACTCGACGCGGTGGCGTGACGCCCGTACCCTCCCGAGCGTCCACCCACGACAGGAGCACCGATGGGCAAGTTCGTGCAGATCATCCAGTTCAACACGGCCAGGATCGATGAGATTCGCAAGCTCGAAGAGGAGTACCGGGCCGCCACCGAAAGCAAGCGCACGTCCACACGAGCAACGGTCGCCGTCGACCGCGACGACCCGACCCGGCACTTCGTCATCGTGGAGTTCCCATCGAAGGAAGCGGCCGAGAAGAACAATGCGCTGCCGGAGACCGCGGACTTCGCGCAGAAGCGGATGCCGCTCGTCGACGGCCCGCCCACGTTCTACAACCTCGATGTCGTCGAGGTCGAGGAGCTGTAGCGCGTCGCGCCTCTCGACTGTCAACACGCGAACGTGACGCGAACTTGACCGTCTCCGCGGTCATGCCTAGCTTGCATGCGTGTTCGCGTACCTCGACGCCGGGAGTGGAAGCGTCCTCATCGCGGCGCTCGCCGGCGGACTCGCCGGCATCGCGATCCTCGTGAAGATGTTCTGGCACCGCATCCTCGGTGTGCTCTCGCCCCGTCATCGGGCCGCGGCCGCCGCCGCGAAGGCCGAGCTCGTCGACGACGCGGAGCACTAGCAACCGACCCACGCGCCCGGGGAGCGGAGGATGGAACCCGCAGCGGGATCGTGGCGCGACCCGTCCAGTCGAGTCTTCGAGGCCGACGGACATATCGTTCGCGCGCTCGATGCCGACGCCGCGGCCGACTACGCGGTATTGGCCGCGTCGCCGCTGTTTCGCGACGCTCTTCGTGAAAGACGCATCGTCGGAACCCGAGCGCTCGAACCACTCCCTGCAACGCTGGTGGAGCAAGGCTGGGTGGCCGCGCTCGAACACGATCGCGTGCCCGTTGTCACCTACCCCTTCGAGTGGACCTTCTCGATGCTCCGCGACGCGGCGTTGCTCCAGCTCGACCTCACCGAGCAGGCCCTCGCAGACGACCTGATCACGAAGGACGCCACGCCGTACAACCTCCAGTTCGTCGGCTCAAGACCCATGTTCATCGACATCGGCTCGTTCGAGCGGCTGAGCCCCGGCGAACCGTGGTTCGGGTACCGCCAGTTCTGCGAGCAGTTCCTCAACCCGCTGCTGGTCCAGTCCCAGGGGATCCCCTTTCAGCCCTGGCTCCGCGGCGAGGTGCGAGGCATCACGCCTGCGGAGTGTCGCTCGGCCCTGCCGTTCCGGACTCGTGCCCGGCCGTCAGTCTTCGTCCATGTCGGACTGCACGCGTGGGCGGAACGTCGCTACGCGGCCTCGTCGCGCGATATGCGAGGTGAGCTGCGTGCAGCGGGCTTCAATCCGAAGATCGTCCGGGCACAAGTGCGACGACTTCGAAAGCTCGTGCGTCGTCTGCGCTGGCAGCCGGCAGAGTCGACCTGGTCGGAGTACACGAAGCGAGGCCACTACAGCGATCGCGACCTCGAGACGAAAGAGGCGTTGGTTCGCCGCGTCGCTGCCTTGCGCCACCGAAGCCAGGTTCTCGACATCGGCGCGAACGACGGTCGATTCACCGACGCGGCGCTCGCAACCGCCGACTACGCCGTGGCGCTCGACGCCGATCCGCTCGTTGTGGATCACCTGTACCGCAGGCTGCGCGAACGCGGTGAAGAGCGAATCGTCCCGGTCTACATGGACGTCGCGAATCTGTCGTCGCCGGTCGGTTGGCGCGCGAAGGAGCGTCCGGCGTTCGTCGAGCGTGTCCGTCCGGATCTCGTGCTCATGCTGGCCTTGGTGCACCACCTGGCAATCACCGACATGGTTCCGTTCGAAGAGATCGTGGGTCTGCTCGCCGACCTCGACGCCGAAGTCGTCGTGGAGGTTCCGGCCCCCGAAGACCCGATGGTCCGCCGCCTCACCCGCACGAAGAAGGGTGGTGCCGTGGATCGGTACTCCATCGAAGCGTTCGAATCTGCGGCAGCAACATTGTTCGACGTGATCGAGCGGCAGGTGCTCCCCTCCGACACGAGGAACCTGTACCACTTGAGGCCGCGACGCTGACGTCGTGCCGCGTGGTTCAGCGTTGTGCGGCGAGCGGATGGAGCGTGGTGCCGGCGCTGTCGATGCGATAGACGTCGAGGCTGTTCTGTTGGGCGCGCATGAACGACGGATCGAGCATGGAGACGATACGGATGTCCTCCGTGTTCTCGAGCTGGTAGACGGGGCCGACGCCGGCGATCGTGCCATTGAGGGCGACTGCAACCCATTGGCCGGGCTCGACGCCGGTGACGGTCGCTTCGAAGAGCGCGGGGAGCACCCTGTCGAGGTTGATGTGGTCGTAGGCAGACCCCTTGTTTGCGTGAACGCTGCCGACGGGTGACCCGAGCGTCAGCGACGCCACTGGCTCGCCGACCAGCTCTCCGTACGGGCCGATCCGGAACGGGTCCTGAGGTCCCCCATCCGAGACCAAGAAACCGTCGAGCTCTGCTGCGATCCGCAGGGCGCGTACCGGTTCCGCAACGGTCGTTCCATCGACCAATAGCTTCCGGCGATGGCGTGGCGCGGGACCGATCAATGACCGCCCGTCGAAGTGCCAATCCGCGGGGAGGTCGATGCCGAGCGCGTCGACGACCGTGGGGACCACGTCGATGGTGCGCGCGTCGCGCCGGTCGACCTCGCCGGCCACCTGACCCGGGTATTTCACGATCAACGGGACTGGCAGCACTCCGTCACGGCCCCGAGCTTCGCTCGTGTCGCGGCGAGTCTTTTCGGGCACGAACGCAACCCCGTGGTCGGCGGTGACAACCACGAGCGCGTCGTCGAGCATGCCGGTGCGCTTGAGGCGGTCGAGGAGCTGGTCGACGAGATGGTCCACGTGCATCGTCTGGAGCACGAGCCGCTGCGCGTCGACATTGACGAGGTCGACGTCGCTGGGGCGCGTGAACGACGACCGCGGAACGTAGTGGGCGTTGTACGGGCGTCCGTCGGGGAACAGCGTGTACGGGACGTGGGGCAAGAGGCTGTGGTGGAACCAGAGTCCGGGAGAGCGGCCGGTGCGGAGAGAGGCGAGGAATGTCTCGAAGCGCGCTGCTTGGTCCAGGCTGTCGACCCCCGGGAGCGCATCGTGGTCGAAGTCCGCGAGGGTCGGTTCGGACCCGTCCTTCGTCCGGCGGGTGGCCGTGACGTGACCGAAGCCGGCCCAGCGGTCTTCGATGGTCGGGACGCCCCACTCGGTGGCAGTGGCATCGGGGAGCAGGGCGCGGAAGTAGACGGTTTCGAGGTCGGCAAAGAGCGTGGAGCTGCTGTTGGCGGACAAGCCATGCGCGTTCGAGTTGCGGCAGAGGGCGCGGGGGCACAGGCGCGTGACGGTTTCGCTGACGCGGAGGCGGTGCGATCGCGCGAAGAGGGTGAACAACGAACGCGGGTAGTTCGACGCAACCGGCACCGCCTCTTCGGGAGGCAGCAGCCCGGTCTGGATCGCCGGCACCGCTCGAATCGTCTGCGAGGACACGGTGGTGGTGTTCGGGTACCAGGTGGAGGTGTCGGCGAGGCGCGTGAAACCGGGATAGCGGGTGGCGTCGATAGCACCGCGGTCGTCGAGGAGAACACCCAGGGGAAACTCGTCGAAGACGATCACGATGACGGGCGTGCGCGTGCCCTGCAGGTCCACCGCGGCAGCAGCCGGGTCGGTGGAGAGGATGAGGGTCTGCACTGGGGTGAGGAACAAGAAGATGGCGAGGAAGAGCGCAGGAGCGGGGGCGAGGTAGGTGATGAACGTGCGGAGGTTGCGGAGGCGGTCGTGGCCGATGGCGGCGCCGATCGCGATGACGACGGTGAGGGCGATCCACGCCGTGGTCGACAGGCCGATCGCGCGCTCGAGCGGAGGCAGAAGGGTGGCGGCGACGAGGAGGCCGACCATGACGGCGCGCGCCACCAGGGCCGCCGCTGCGGAGGCGAGCCGGATGACGGTGAGCACCGCGAGCAGCACCAGCGGCGGTATCAACAACACCGCGAAGGCGACCGCGACGAGGGCGCGGCCGTCGAGGTCGTGAGCGACGAAGAACGTGGGGTTCTTGCCGAGCAGGTCGAACAGCGGCTGAGCGATGGCGAACCCACACAACGCGAAGAGATGCGCCGCGTCGATCAGCAGGCTCGGTCGTCGTGTGACGGCTGGTACCGCGATCAAGACTTCTGGCCGGTGAGGCGGCGCTGCTTGAACTGCGCCCGGATGTAGTCGCGGTTCATGAGCGCGATGAAGTCGGTGCTGATCTCTTTCGGGCACGCCCTTTCGCACTCGCCGTGGTTCGTGCACGAACCGAACCAGCGCTCCATCTCGTCGACCATCGCGACGACGCGCGACCACCGCTCCGGCTGGCCCTGTGGCAACAGGTTGAGGTGCTGGATCTTGGCCGCGGTGAAGAGCTGCGCCGCGCTGTTCGGGCACGCGGCGACGCACGCGCCGCACCCGATGCACGCGGCGGCGTCCATCGCGGCGTCGGCGACCTCCTTGGGCACCGCGATCTGGTTCGCCTCGGGTGCTGTTCCCGTGGGCGTGGTGATGTAGCCGCCGGCTTCGATGATGCGGTCGAACGCCGAGCGGTCGACGCAGAGGTCCTTGATCACGGGGAAGGCGGCGGCGCGCCACGGCTCCACGGTGATCGTGGCACCGTTCTCGAACTTGCGCATGTGGAGCTGGCACGTCGCTGTGCCCTTCTCCGGGCCGTGCGCGCGCCCGTTGATCATCATGGCGCAGGACCCACAGATGCCCTCGCGGCAGTCGTGGTCGAACGCGACCGGCTCATCGCCCTTCGAGATCAGACGCTCGTTGAGCACATCGAAGAGCTCGAGGAATGACATGTCGGGGCTGACATCGTCGACCTCGTAGATCTGGAACGCGCCACCGTCCTTCGGTCCGCCTTGGCGCCAGACGTTGAGTGTGATCTTCACGAACCCCTCACTTGTACGACCGCTGCGTCGGGTGTGCGTACTCGAACTCGAGCGGCTCCTTGTGAACCTCGGGCGCGGTGTCGGCGCCCTTGAACTCCCAAGCGGCGACAGAGGAGAAGTTGTCGTCGTCGCGCATCGCCTCGCCGTCCTCGGTCTGGTGCTCGACCCGGAAGTGCCCGCCGCAGCTCTCCTCGCGTTGGAGGGCGTCGAGGCACACGAGCTCGCCGAACTCGAGGAAGTCGGCCACCCGCCCGGCCTTCTCCAGAGACTGGTTGAAGGACTCGTTCTCACCGAGGACACGCACGTTGCGCCAGAACTCCTCGCGCAACGCCGGGATCTCCGCCAGCGCCTTCTCGAGGCTCTCGCGACTGCGCTCCATCCCGCAGTGCTCCCACATGATCTTGCCGAGCTCGCGGTGGAACCAGTCGACGGAGCGCGTGCCCTTTACGGAGAGCATGCGCCGTACCTGGTCGGAGGCGTCCGCCTCCGTCTGGGTGAAGGCGGGGTCGTCGGTGGCGGCGGGGTCGGTGCCCAGCAAGGGCGCGAGGTAGTCGCCGATGGTCGCGGGCAGCACGAAGTAGCCGTCAGCGAGGCCCTGCATGAGCGCGCTGGCACCGAGGCGGTTGGCGCCGTGATCGGAGAAGTTCGCCTCACCGAGCACATAGAGGCCCGGCACGTTCGACATCAGGTTGTAGTCGACCCACGATCCGCCCATCGTGTAGTGGACGGCAGGGTAGATGCGCATCGGGAGCGTGTACGGGTCTTCTCCGGTGATGCGCTCGTACATCTGCATGAGGTTGTCGTAGCGCTCACTGATCACGTCGCGACCGAGACGAGAGATCGCACTCGCGAGGTCGAGGTACACGCCGTTCTTGAGCGGCCCGACACCGCGCCCGGCATCGACCTCGCGCTTGGACGCGCGCGACGCAACGTCGCGCGGCACCAGGTTGCCGAACGCCGGGTAGCGACGCTCGAGGTAGTAGTCGCGCTCGTCCTCGGGGATCCGGTCAGCCGAGCGCTGGTCGCCCATGTCAGTGGGGACCCAGATCCGCCCGTCGTTGCGCAGCGACTCGCTCATGAGCGTGAGCTTCGATTGGAAGTCGTCGCTCGCCGGGATGCACGTGGGGTGGATCTGCGTGAAGCACGGGTTCGCGAGGTACGCGCCGCGCTTGTACGCCCTCCAGATGGCCGTGACATTCGAGTTCTTGGCGTTCGTGGAGAGGAAGAAGACGTTGCTGTAGCCGCCGGTCGCGAGCACGACCGCGTGCCCGGAGAACGAGCGCATCGCGCCGCTGACGAGATTTCGAGTGACCACGCCGACGGCGCGTCCATCCTTGATCACCACGTCGAGCACTTCCGTGCGCTCGTGGAGCTGCACGTTGCCCAGATGGATCTGGCGCGCGAGGGCTTGGTAGGCACCGAGCAAGAGCTGTTGGCCGGTCTGCCCGCGGGCATAGAACGTGCGTGAGACCTGGGCGCCGCCGAACGACCGGTTGTCGAGCAGTCCGCCGTACTCCCGCGCGAACGGGACACCCTGCGCGACGCACTGATCGATGATGTTCACGCTCAGCTGCGCGAGCCGGTACACGTTGGCTTCACGCGAGCGGTAGTCACCGCCCTTGACGGTGTCGTAGAAGAGGCGGTACACGCTGTCGCCGTCGTTGCGGTAGTTCTTCGCGGCGTTGATCCCGCCCTGGGCCGCGATGCTGTGGGCGCGCCGGGGTGAGTCGTGGAACGTGATCATCGTGACCTCGTACCCGAGCTCTCCGAGCGACGCGGCCGCCGACGCGCCAGCCAGGCCGCTGCCGACCACGATCACCCGGAACTTGCGGCGGTTCGCCGGGTTCACGAGCTTCACGTCGAACTTGTGGTGGTCCCACTTGTCTTCGATGGGGCCGGAAGGAGTCCTCGCGTCGAGCGTCAAGGGTGGACCCCCGCGGTGATGAGGATCGGCAGGGCGACGTTGCCGGTGGTGATGAGACCGGCGAACCCCACCGCGAAGTAGCGGCGCCAGGTGTTGTACCGGGGGTTGTTGAACCCGAGGCTCTGGAACATCGACCATGCGCCGTGGAAGATGTGGAGACCGAGCGCGAGGTTGGCGACGACGTACGCCACGGCCACCGGCACTCGCTCGAAGCTCGCAATCATGTTGCGGTAGGGGTTGCCGCCTTCGTACCCGGGGTTCACCGTGCCGAACGTGAGATCGAGCAAGTGGAAGATCACGAAGAGCAAGACGATCACGCCCGTCCACCGCATCGTGCGTGACGCGAAGTTCGCCGCGGCGTAATCACGCGGCGACTGGTACTGCGTGGGTCGAGCTCGCCGGTTGATCAGCGTGAGCTGGTACGCCGCGACGATGTGGATGACGAAGGCGGCGAGCAACCCGACGCGCAGTCCGTACAGCACGACCTCACGTGGCAGGGCGGGCTCACCCAGGCGGCGGAGCCAGTCGGCGTACTCGTTGATGTCTTCCTTGCCGAGGAAGATCTTGAGGTTGCCGACCATGTGGGCGAGCACGTAGCCGAGCAACATGATCCCGCTGACGGCCATCAGCCACTTCTTGGCGACGGCGGAGCGGTAGAAGGTGACGACGAACGGCGCTCGACGGCTCGGCGTGCGCGCGGGCGCGTCGGTCATTTCCCCCGCGACCTTCGTCATCGTTCCTCCCGGCCAGGTATGGCCAGCGCTTTGACGCTAGCGCCGGGCAACGCCGTGACTCCGATTCTCGAACGTCCGCTCGGGGCGTCGCGAGGCCGCTGGTACGCTCCCGCGCCGTCCCCCCGGAAGGAGCTCGCACTCATGACCCGACCCGGCACTCTCGGCGAGCTACGAGCGAGCGGCTGGGTCTCGCGGCCGGTGAAGCAAGAGGTGCGCGAGAACGCGGTCCGGCGGATCTCGGAGAGTCAGCCCGTCGTCGACGGTCTGATCGGGTACGACGACACCGTGCTGCCCCAGCTCGAGAACGCGTTGCTCGCGAGCCACGACGTGATCTTCCTCGGGGAGCGCGGTCAGGCCAAGACCCGCATGATCCGCTCGCTCGTCGGTCTTCTCGACGAGTGGATGCCCATCATCGCCGGCAGCGAGATCAACGACGACCCGTACGAGCCGATCTCGCACCACGCGCGACTGCTGGTTGCCGAGCGGGGCGACGAGACGCCCATCGAGTGGGTACACCGTGATCGGCGCTTCGGCGAGAAGCTGGCCACACCCGACACGTCGATCGCCGATCTCATCGGCGAGGTCGACCCGATCAAGGTGGCCGAGGGTCGCTACCTCTCCGACGAGCTCACGATCCACTACGGGCTCGTCCCTCGCACCAACCGTGGCATCTTCTCGATCAACGAGCTGCCCGACCTCGCCGAGCGCATCCAGGTGGGTCTGCTCAACGTGCTCGAGGAGCGAGACGTGCAGATCCGCGGCTACAAGATCCGGCTGCCCCTCGACCTCATGCTGGTCGCGTCGGCCAACCCCGAGGACTACACGAACCGCGGTCGCATCATCACCCCGTTGAAGGACCGGTTCGGGGCGCAGATCCGCACGCACTACCCACTCGACGTGGACGTGGAGATGGACGTCGTCGAGCAAGAGGCGACGGTGAACGTGCCGGATGGGATGCGGGTGTCGGTGCCGCTCTTCATGGCCGAGATCGTGTCGGAGATGAGTCAGCAGGCTCGACGGTCACCGCACATCAACCAGCGCTCCGGTGTCTCGGTCCGGATGTCGGTGGCCAACTACGAGACCGTCGTCGCGAACGCGACTCGCAGGGCGCTGCGCAACGGCGAAGACGAGGTGGTGCCGCGCGTGAGCGACCTCGAGGCGCTGGCGTCGAGCACGGCCGGCAAGGTGGAGTTCGAGACGGTCGACGACGGTCGCGAGGAGCAGGTGCTCGACCGCATCGTGAAGGCTGCGGTGCTCGAGACGTTCCGCGCCACCTGCAAGCCGGAGAAGCTCACGGAGCTCGTCACCGCGTTCGACGAGGGACTAATCGTGCACGCGGGTGACGACATGCCCGCAGCCGAGTACGCCAAGCTCCTGTCGAGCCTTCCCGGGCTGCGCGAGACCCTGGCGGATCTCGAGGTGGAGGAGACGCCGGCTGGGGTCGCGTCAGCGGTCGAGTTCGTGCTCGAAGGCCTCCATCTCTCCAAGCGGCTCAACAAGGACGCCACGGGAGGCAAGTCGGCGTATCGAGGCCGCGGCTAGCGTTTCCTCGACGAAGGGAGCCAACAGATGCGACGCTTCGTTCGAGCACTCGTCACCAGTGCGCTGATCGCCGGCCTCATCGCAGGCACCGCCGCGAGCGCTCCCGCGCGCGTTGCCGAGAAGAGCGCCAAGAAGTTCTGCGAACGCTTATTGGCGATCAGCTCGACGGTCCCGGACGTGAGCGGAGAGTCCGGGTTCGCGGACGCTTCGGCCGCGTTCGTGAAGCAGTACAAGAAGCTCGCCAAGGCGGCGCCCACGGGAGAGCTTCGCAAAGCCGCCAAGACGATCGCCAAGTACTACGGCAGAATCGCTGACGGCGTGGACCCGAATTCGGCAGCCGCGAGCTACAACGACAACGAAATCGAGGCGATCGCCACGATCACCGAGTACAGCCTCGCGAACTGCCCCGCCGCCGGCGTGGGCCCCGACGCGTCGCAGCCCTGAGTGAGCCGTCGTTGACGGCTCACCGCCGGCCGCGACCCGTCCATCTGATCTAGAGCCCGCCCTCGCGGTCGTACACGCCGCACGCCTGGTTGGCGAGCCGGTTCACATCGTCGACCGCCTCGCGCACGTCGGGATCGTCCTTGATCGACGGGTCGTCTTCCACGCGCTCCAGTGCGTCGAGGAACACCTGCGCGGCGTCGTCGACCGCCTTCGGCGCCGTACGAGCGAGCTCCGCCACGCGCTCGATCTGACGATCGATGTCGATCTCCCCGCGCTTCTGCTGCCGCTCCAGCTCGGAGTCGTACCGATCAGCCGCTAGACAAAACGCCTTCGAAGCCTTCGGTGTCTGCGAGCCGCTGCAGCCCACCATCAACACCAAGACCGCAAAGAAGAGAAGCACTCGCCGCACCCCCCGATTCTCGCCCCCCGCCCACCCCCTTCCCGAACCGGCCCCCCACCCGTTCCCCCAACCGGAGCAAGTGACGCTCAAGGTCAAATACGGAGCCTTTCCGTCACTTGCTCCGTTGGGCGAGTGCGTTCCGCACCCGTTCGACCACCGCGCGTCGCGATGACTTGGCCGTGAAGTGGAGCACGCGCCAGTCCTCATCTTCGAGATCCATGTCGCGGTCACGATCTGCGTCGAACGACGTGCGCATGCGATGCGCGTCCCAACCGTCGTACTCAATTGCGATCTTCAACTCGGGATACGCGAGATCAGGCTTGTACGTGCGATTCCCCACGCGGACTCGGTGCTGTTGCCGGGGTGGAGGTAGGCCCGCCTCCACGATCCACTGCACGATCTTGAGCTCTTGATCGCTCCCTCCCGCATCAAAGCCTGGGGTTCGAGCCTCGAGGATCGCCCGCATCACCGTGCTGCGACGACGCCCCTTCGTTTTGAGATCGAGAAAGACGCGATGCAGTTGTTGGAGCGTCGTAAGTCGACGACGAAGTGCGTCGTCGAGTGCGCGCTCCACGACCCATGGTGGGCAGCAAGCAGTCAGATCGCACAGCGTGCGAGCAGGCGTGGTCACCGGAATGCAACCCGACCGCATCGTGTGGAGGCGACCACGGACGACGGTGTCGTGAACAACGACCCCTGGAAGTCGTGCACGGCGGGCGCGACGCACGGTGATCTCGAAGGCATCTGGAGCTTCGAAGCCCATGAGGCGCCAGAGCCACGCGGCCGATCGAAACGAAGCCACCGCTCCCCGGCCGCCGGCCAAGCAAGCGGCCAGCAAGAGTTGGTCCCACGTCTCCGGCGCACCCGCAACTCGGAGGACTCCTTCGCGAACGCGGTCAAGCTCACCTCGCCGGACCCGGTGCTTGATCTGACTCTCGGTCAACACGCGCAGCGCCTGTTCGTACGTGATCAGCGCGAGTTGGCGCCTTGCGATCCGACGAAGTCGACTGTCCATGCCGCTCTTCGACGACCCGTAGCCCAGCAAGTGACGCGAACGTTCCGTATTTGACCCTCAGCGTCACTTGCTCGATACGGGGGGTCGGCCTTCGGACCCGGGGTACCTTGGGCGGATGCCGTTGCTCGGTCGCCGTCGTCGTCGGGAACGTGACAAGCGAGGGTTTCGGTACTCCGCGTGGGACGGGTCGCAGCGCGGGTTCGATCTCGACGCCGACGCCCTGCTCGACGAGATGACCGACGACCTGCTGTACCACGGCGACCTGCACGCGTCGCTGCGGCGCCTCATGCAGCAAGGCATGAAGGACCGCAACGGCGAAGAGCTCATGGGCCTGCGCGACATGCTCCAGAAGCTGCGCGAACGGCGCAAGGAGATGCTCGAGCACTACGACCTCGGTGGGGTGTACGAGGAGATCGCCGAGCAGCTGCGCGAGATCGTCGACCAGGAGCGCGAGGGCATCGAACGCCGTATCGACGAGGCGCTCCAGTCAGGCGACCGGCGCCGCCAGGAGATCGTCGACGACCTCGCCAAGGAACGATGCGAGCAGCTCGACCAGCTCCCTCCCGATCTTGCGGGCAAGGTGCAACAGCTCCAGCAGTACGACTGGATGGACGACGCGGCGCGCCAGAAGTTCGAAGAGCTGATGGAGCAGCTGAAGAACCAGCTGATGCAGAGCTACTTCAATCAGATGTCCGAGGGCATGCAGAACATGACGCCCGAGCGCATGCAGCGCATGAAGGACATGATGGCCGAGCTCAATCAGATGCTCGAGCAGCGCGAGCGCGGCGAGGAGCCCGACTTCAAGGGCTTCATGGAGCGCTACGGCGACTTCTTCCCCGACAACCCGCAGACGCTCGACGAGCTGCTCGAGCAGATGGCCCAGTCGATGGCGCAGATGCAGCAGCTGCTCAACTCGATGACGCCCGAGCAGCGCGCCCAGCTCCAGGGCCTCGCCGAGAGCCTGATGGAGGACATGGACCTGCGTTGGCAGGTCGACCAGCTCGCCCGCAACCTCCAGCAGGCCTTCCCGAACCTGCCCTGGGAGCGCTCGATGAACTTCCAGGGCGACAACCCACTCTCGATGGGCCAGATGCCCGGCCTGCTCGATGCGCTCGGCGACATGGATGACCTCGAGCACCTGCTCCGCCAGGCCACCCAGCCCGGTGAGCTGGCCGAGGTCGACGTGGAGCGCGCCCGCGAGCTGCTCGGTGACGACGCCGCCCGCTCACTCGAGCGGCTGGCCGAGCTGGCCAGGATGCTCGAGGAGGCCGGCCTGATCGAGCAGCGCGAGGGTCGGCTCGAGCTCACTCCCCGCGGCATCCGCGCCATCGGGCAGAAAGCGCTCGGTGATCTGTTCCGCAAGCTCATGAAAGACCGCACCGGCCGGCACGACCAGGACCGCACCGGCATCGGCCAGGACAAGGCCTATGAGCACAAGCCATACGAGTGGGGCGACCCGTTCCATCTCAACGTGGAAGAGACGGTCAAGAACGCCATCTGGCGCAGCGGCGCGGGGACCCCGGTTCGACTCACGCCCGACGACTTCGAGGTCGAGCGCACCGAGACCGTCACGCGCAGCGCAACCGTGTTGCTGCTCGACGTGTCCCTTTCGATGCCGATGCGCGACAACTTCCTGTCGGCGAAGAAGGTCGCGATGGCGCTGCACGCGCTCATCACGAGCCAGTTCCCGCGCGACTACTTCGGTCTCGTGAGCTTCGGACGCGTCGCGCGCGAAGTGCCGCCCGAGCGGTTGCCGGAGATGAGCTGGGACTTCGAGTGGGGCACGAACATGCAGCACGCGATGCTGCTCGCACGGCGCATGCTCTCCCGCCAGAGCGGCACGAAGCAGATCATCATGGTCACCGACGGCGAGCCGACGGCCCACATCGAAGGCGGCGAGCCGTACTTCCAGTACCCGCCCTCACCGCTGACCATCGAGGAGACCCTGAAGGAAGTGATGCGGTGCACGCGTGACGGCATTCGCATCAACACGTTCATGCTCGACGAGAGCTACTACCTGCGTGACTTCGTGGAGCGCATGATGAAGCTCAACCGCGGCCGTGCCTTCTTCACGACCCCCGACACCCTCGGCGACTACGTGCTCGTCGACTTCCTCGATCAGCGCCGTCAGAGAAGGGCTTCGTAAGCCGCAAGCGTCTGGTCGTCGAAGCAGACGAACCTGACCGAGTCGATCTCGGGCGGTGCCGCCCGACAGCTCGCCACCGCGACTTCCGCGGCGGGCTCCAGCGGATAGCCGTAGATGCCGGTGCTGATGGCTGGGAAGGCGACGGATCGGGCTCCGACCTCGGCGGCCACCTCCAGGGAGCGCCGGTAGGCCGACGCCAGGAGCCCGGGCTCGCCCTGGTTGCCTCCGTGCCAGACCGGCCCGACCGCGTGGATGATCCAGCGGGCCCTGAGGGCGAAGCCGGGGGTGACCTTGGCGTCGCCGGTGACGGCGCCGCCGAGCCCGGCGCAGGCGGCGTCGAGCTCGGGCCCCGCGGCGGCGAAGATCGCCCCGCAGACGCCGGCCCCGCGGGTCAATCCGGGGTTGGCGGCGTTGACGACGGCGTCGGTGGCCTCTGCCGTGATGTCACCGAGGACGGCCTCGACTCGGGGTGTCATGGCGAGAATCTACGGAAAAGCACGCCCGCCACGAAGAAATCTGACCCTAAAATCGTCCGAAATCGGACATTTCCCCACCGGCCGCGCAAGTTCCCCTTGCGCCCGGTTGCTCTGGCGGGTCAGAGTAACACCGTTGTAATTCCAACCGCGTCATTCAGAGGGGATTTTCGGTGAACGTGACCGACTTCATCCAGTTCGTCCAGGCCGAGGCCGACGACAGTGGGCAGCGGTGGCAGGAACGTGCCAACTGCCTGGGGGTCGATCCCGACCTGTTCTTCCCAGAGCGGGGTGCGTCGACCCGTGAGGCCAAGGCCGTGTGCCGGGGCTGCGAGGTCCGGGGCGAGTGCCTCGAGTACGCCCTCGCCCACGGTGAGAAGTTCGGCATCTGGGGCGGGCTCTCGGAGCGTGAGCGCCGACGGGTCCGCCGCCAGCGGGCTCTCGAACGTCGCAACCTCGCTTCTGCCTAGGTCGAGCGGGCCCTGCTCGAGGGGCCGTCGCTTACGGGACCGTCTTTGCGGTCAGCCTGGATTCGATCGTGACGGCTTCGGTGATCTCGGCCCAGTCTCGGAACTCTTCGGTGCAGCGCTCGAGCTCGGCGTGGGGGATCAGGCCGACGATCTCTACCTTGGTGATCTCCCAGTCGTCTTTGGCCGCCCGGCGGCGAACCTCTGAGACGGCGGCTTCGATGCCGGTCACGGGCAGATCTACCAGGTTCATCGACACCTGAGCCGTCTCCACGGACTCCAGGAGCAGGCCCAGCGCCCGCACCCCCGGCATGCCCCCGTCGAGCTCGCGCACCTCACGGGCGAGGCGGCGGGCCACGAGGACGTCGTTGGTGTCGAGCCAGCAGTTCACCGCCACGAGCGGCGGGCGGGCGCCCACGGCCACCGCACCGAGCGTGGGATGCGGCCGAGGCGGGCCGGCGTCGGGCTCACGCTTGACGAAAGCATCGGCCCGGAGCTCCGGCAGCGATCGGCGCTTCGGATCGGCGTCGTCGTAGAAGAACACGGGTACCGCCAGATCTTCCACCGCCCACACGGCAAACGCCGCGGCCGCGTCAGCAGCAACGTCGTGATCTTCGTCGAGCGCCACGAAGGGCACGACGTCGATCACGCCGAGGCGCGGATGCGCGCCCTCGTGGCCCGTCAGCTCGGCGCGCGCCGCGGCGACCTGGGCCAGCGCGCACACCGCGGTCTCGGCATCTCGTGTTCCGGGGCCAGCCAGTGTGAACACCGATCGGTGATGATCGGTGTCGGCATGGACGTCGAGCAGCGACGGGCCGCACGCGATCGCGAGCGCGTCGAGCACGTCGGCGCGGCGACCTTCTGAGATGTTCGGCACGCACTCCAGCACCTTGACTCCTGGTCGCACTCGCTCGGCGGAGGGATACCCTCCGCCGCCCTTCGGCACACTTTCTGCCCCGGCGAGCTCGCTCGCTTCGCTCGCTCGCCGCTGCCTCCCTAGTGTGCCCTCGTGCGAATCGGGCTCGCGCTGCCTCAGTACGACTACTCCGTCCCGGGTGAGACGCCGCTCACGTTCCTCACGCTCGTCGAGCACGCCCGCCACGCCGAGGCTGTCGGTTTCGACTCGCTGTGGCTGTCTGATCACCTCTTCCTCGACTTGGCCAAGTACGGCGGCTCCGCCGACCGTCAGGGCGCCTACGAACCGATCACAACCCTTGGCGCGCTCGCGGGTGTGGTGCCGCGCGTCCGGCTCGGAACGCTCGTCCTCTGTGAAGCGCTGCGCCCCCCGCCGGTGCTGGCAAAGGCGCTCGCCACCCTCGACCGCATCACGGAAGGACGCCTGGACATCGGCGTGGGGGCCGGTTGGTACGAGCCGGAGTACGAGGCGATCGGGATGCCGATGCCGCCGCCGGGGGTTCGCGTCCGGCGACTGCGCGAAGCCACCGAGCTCATCTGCGCGCTGCTCACCGGTGGTGCCGTCACCCACCACGGAGAGTTCTTCCACGCCGAGGGCGCCGCGCTCGACCCCACACCGCTCCAGGCGCCCCGAC
This sequence comes from Acidimicrobiia bacterium, assembly GCA_040881685.1. Classification (NCBI taxonomy): domain Bacteria; kingdom Bacillati; phylum Actinomycetota; class Acidimicrobiia; species Acidimicrobiia bacterium. Next base: position 68,821 of record JBBECS010000028.1, read on the forward strand.
CACCAGTGTTCATCGGCGGGAAGGGCGACAAGGTGCTCGCCACCGTGGCTGCGGTCGCCGACGGATGGAACACGTGTTGGGTGTGGACACCCGACGCGTACCGCGAGCGTCTCGCCGTCCTCACGCGCGCATGCGACGACGAAGGACGCGATCCGGAGACCGTTGTCCGCTCGCTCGGGCTCTATGCCCTCGTTGGCGAGGACGAGGCCGACCTCGCCGCGCGCTTCGAGCACCTCCGCGCCGTGACACCCGGCGTGCTCGACGCCGTCACGCTCGACGAGTGGCGTATCGGGCGGCTGGTGGGCACCGTCGAGCAGGTGCGAGAGCAAGCCGACGGCTGGGCCGCGCTCGGCGTCGAGACCTTGATCGTCGGCCCCGGTGCAGTGCCGTTCCAGGTGCTCGGGCTCCACGATGTCACCGCGCTCGCCGAGGCGCTGGCGGCGATCGAGTGAAGCGAGCGAGCTCGCTGGGAGTGTCGAGCGGCCGGTAGGGCGGCGGCGGGCATCCCGCCGCCGAGCGAGTGCGACCAGGATTGACAGGTAGGGTGGGCCGCAGTCACCGCAGGAGGTCAGATGTTGGGAGTGTCCGTGGGCCCCACCGAGTTGCTGATCGTCCTCGGCATCGTCCTGCTGCTCTTCGGCAGCACCCAGCTCCCCAAGCTGGCCCGCTCCATGGGCCAGGCGTCGAAGGAGTTCAAGAAGGGTGTGACCGAAGGGGCACCCGACGAGGACGGCGACTCCGTCACGTAGCCGCCCCGGCCCGCAAGGGCCCCAGCGGCACCGTGCCGGGAACCTGACGACCACCGCCCGTCGTTCTCCTGATGGCCGACGGCATCCCGACGTGGGAAGAGGTGGCCCGTGAACACGGTGCCTTTCTCTACCGCGTGGCGTACCGCCTGGTCGGCAATCACTACGACGCGCAGGATCTCGTGCAGGAGGCACTGCTACGAGTCCGAAAGGGCCTCGAGCGTTACGAGCCGGGGTCCCTGGAAGGCTGGCTGGCCCGGATCGTGACCAACGTGTTTCTCGACGACGTACGCCGCAAGCAGCGGCGGCCCACCGACGCGCTGCCCGACGACCCTGACCGCGTGCTGCCCGAGAGCCCCTCGGCCGAGGACGCGAGCGCCGAGCTGTCCGAGGAGATCCAGGCGGCGCTGGCGTCGCTCCCACCGGAGTTCCGGGTGCCCGTCGTGCTCTGCGACGTCGCCGACCAGTCCTACGAGCAGATCGCCGACGCGCTCGAGGTGCCGCTCGGCACGGTGCGCTCACGCATCCACCGGGGCCGCCGCCTGCTGCGCGCCGCATTGCGGGACACGGCCCGATGAGCGCCCCGCGCGATCAAGGGATGGACGAGAGCCTGCTGTCGGCGTACCTCGACGATGAGCTCGACGCCCGAGCCCGGGCCGACGTCGAAGCCCGCCTCGCTGAATCACCCGAGTGGCGCGCGGTGCTCGACGAAGTGCGCCAGACGCGTGATGCGGTGCGCAGACTTCCCGCGGTTGCGGCTCCGCCTGGCTTCTGGGACCGCGTGCTCGCTCCCGAGGGCAATGTCGTCTCGCTGGCCGACATGCGCCACCGTCGCGTGCGGACCAGCCGTTGGTCCGCGCTCGCGGGAGCGGCGGCCGCGGCGGCGATCCTCGCGGTGGCGCTCGTACCGCGGCCCGAGCCGGTGCAGCCCGCGCTCGGGACGCTCACCCAGGTGCACTCCGAGCGCGCGTCGCTCGGCAACGACGTCGTGAGCAACCTCGCGGGAGCAGTCGTGCCGGAGGGCACGGAGCCGTGATCCGTCGCGTGGCGGACCTGCGGGTAGCGCTCGTAGCCGCCGCGCTGGCCTCGATGACACTGTCGGGCGGGCCCGCCGACGCGGGAACGCCGGATCGCGCCGAGGAGCTGCTCGCACGGGCGCGCACGGTGGCAAGCCACGAGTCGTTCGCCGGGATCGTCGAAGTGCGCTGGCACGACGACACCGGGGCCGAGCGGGTCGAGCGCGTCGTTGCTCGAGGCGTGGAGGGCGCGTTCGTGATCGGGCTCGCTGCGCGCAAGACGGTGGGCGAGGGGGGCGAGCGCTACACGAGCGCGGCGGGCGAGCCCTCCACCCGCTGGGAGCCGGTGGGCGGCCGGCCAGCACCCGCGCCGGGCGCAACGTGGGACCTCGAGATCGCCGGCCGGCGCCGGGTTGCCGAACGCCCGGCCACAGTGGTGGTCGCTCGGGACGCCGAAGACCGGGTGCGGGCGAAGTTCTCGATCGACCGCGAGACCGGCCAGCTGCTCCGCCGCGCTGTGTTCGACGAGCGTGGCCGGGCCGAGCACATCGTGCGGTTCGTGACGATCATCACGGGTGAGTCGCAGTCTCCTCCGTCGGCGGTGCCGTCGGTTCCTGGCGCAACCGACGTCAAGGCCCCACGAGTGCTCCACGCGGTGCCGGCCGGTTTCGTCTCCCGTGCCGAGGTCGGGCCGGGCTACGAGCTGCTCGGCCGCTACCGACAACCTGACGATGCGGTGCACCTCTACTTCAGCGACGGCATCTTCACGCTCTCGGTCTTCGAGTCGCAGGGCCGTGTGGATTGGGACGGCCTCCCTGCGGGATCGGCCACGCGCGTCGAAGGACTGCGCGCGCGCTCGTACTCGACCGCGGCCGGCACGATCGTGGTGTGGGGGCAGAGCGGGCTCGTGCTCACCGCCGTCGGCGACGGCCCGCCCGACGCAGTGATCGCGGTCGTGGCCGACTTCAGCGGTGACGCCGATGACGCGTCGTGGCTCGATGACGTGACCGGCTTCGTCCTCGGTCCATTCGACTGGGAGTGACGCGGCGATGCCGCCTCGCGCACCGTGACGCGCGTCACCGCGCGCGACGTGACCCGCGTCACATCGCGAGAGAACGACGATCGTCAGCAACCGTTCGCGCAGATGTCGACATCTCGTGACGTGTTCGTAACGTCCGGCTCGTACCGTGCGCGCATGCTCACCGACACGATCGCCCCGTTCATGGATGTGCCGACATACGTGTCGGCGCTCCTCGACTTGCCGGCGCACGAGGGGCCCGCGGTGTTCGAGCAGTGGTGGTCGCTCGCTCGGCGTCGTTCGCACGGTGCTCTCTTTCAGGTGATCGAGTTCGAGGTGGCATCACTCGAGCTCGATCCCGTGACCTGGCGCCGAGGCCCCGGCGCTGCCGCCGCGCCGTTCCGTCAGGTACGCGGTCGCGTGAAGGCCACGGGCCGACGGGCGTGGCCGGTCGAACTCGAGCTTCTCCCCTGGTCGAGCACCACGTGCGAGCTCGGCCTTCGGTTCAGCGGCCGCAGGCTCCCTTCAGGTCGCCGTTTGGATCGCTATCACGAGCACGCAGCGGCGGCCGTGAGTGCGGTCAGATCGGCGCTTCTCGAGGTGCCCCGCCGCACGACGGTCATCGAGGTGCGCCACCCCGACGCCGCCTGATCTCGGGAGAGTACGGAGCAGCCGAGCGTCCCGGAGGGCGGCGTCGGGTATCCAGGCGCCGAGCGAGCGCGACCAGAAGCTGGATCAGCGTCCGGCGGTGATGCGGCGCTGGCGCAGGATGCGGCGCCGTTCGCGCTCGGAGCAGCCACCCCAGACCCCGTGATCGATGCGGTACTCGAGCGCGTACTCGAGGCACTCGGTCTTGACCGGGCAGTCGCTGCAGACGCGGCGGGCCCGGTCGACACCGACGCCGTCCGACGGGAAGAACTCGCCGGGCAGGGCCTCGCGGCACCGGGCCCGCAGCATCCAGGCCGGGGTCCGGTGGTCGGGGGACAGGAGGGGGAGTGAGCTGTCGTCCATGGGGTTCAGGGGTGAAACGTAGGCCATCGGCGCCGGGTTCCCGCGAGACCCCGAAAAATCGCTGCCCGCGTGCGGTTGTGGCCCGATCACGGGCAATGCTTCTCAGGATGGTCTCAGTCGGGCGTGGAACCTTGTCCGGTACCCACGGCGTTGACAGATGACGACCACCACTACTACCTCCTCTTCCCCCCGAGGTGACCTGTGACCGACGAGACCAAGCCGCGCGCGACGCGCCGTTCGAGCACTCCGAGCGCCCCAAGTGCTCCGAGCACGTTGCGCCAGACCCTCACCGCGGCCATCGCCGGAGGCCTGGTCGGCGCGTTGGCCGCCGGGGGCGTGTTCCTCGCCGTCGACGACGACAACACGACCATCGTGCGCTCGAGCGGCGCGGACGCGGTCGTCTCTCGACCGTCATCGAACATCGACGGCGGCACCGACATCGCCTCGCTGCTGGCCACCGCCGAACCGGCGGTCGTCGCGATCACCGTCGGCCAAGGGCCGGGCACGGGCGCGGGCGGTGCGGGCACCGGCTTCGTGATCACACCCGACGGCTTCATCGTGACGAACAATCACGTCGTCGAAGGCCAGAACCGCATCGAGGTGGCGTTCACCGACGGCTCCACCCTCAGCGCCGAGATCGTTGGCCGCGACCCGTCGGTCGATCTCGCCGTGCTCAAGGTGAACGGTGAAGACCTCCCCGCCATCGAGCTCGGGGACTCCGACGCCGCGCAGGTGGGTGACGAAGTGGTCGCCATCGGCAACGCGCTCGCCCTCGAGGGCGGGCTCAGCGTCACCCGCGGCATCATCTCCGGCACGAACCGCACGGTGGACACCGACGCCGGCACCACGCTCGTCGGCATGCTCCAAACCGATGCGGCCATCAACTTCGGCAACTCCGGCGGGCCGCTCATCGACGCGCAAGGTCGCGTGATCGGCGTGAACACCGCCATGGCCATCGACGCCAGCGCCCAGAACATCGGCTTCGCGATCCCGATCTCTCGCGCCGAGCCGGTCATCGCTGATCTGCGCGCCGGGCGCAAACCCGCCTTCCTCGGCGTGTCGACGCAGAACGTCAACGCGGCGCTCGCGCGCGAGCTCGACCTCTCGGTTGAAGAGGGTGCGTACGTGGCGCAGGTGACGCCGGACACGCCGGCTGATGCCGCTGGCATCCGCGAGGGCGACGTGATCGTTCGCATCGGCGACGACACGATCGACTCGTCGGCCGACGTGCTGACTGCGGTGCGCAGCCATCGGCCGGGTGACAACGTGGAGGTCGTCATCGACCGTGACGGCGAGCGCGTGACCGTGCAGGCGACCCTCACGGAACGCCCCGACGTGGAATGAGTCAGGCGGGCACCTCGCCGAGCAGCTCGGTGAGCAGCTCTCGCACCCGACGGTCGATCTCGTCGCGGATCGGCCGGACCGCGTCGAGTTCCTTGCCCGCGGGATCATCGAGATCCCAGTCGAGGTAGCGCTTCCCTGGGTAGATGGGGCACGCGTCACCACAGCCCATGGTGATCACCACGTCCGCAGCGCGGACGACCTCATCGGTGAGCGGCTTGGGGAACTCTTTGGTCACGTCGAGCCCGACCTCTCCGAGCGCGTCGACGACCGCGGGGTTGAGCTCATCGGCCGGCGTACTGCCGGCCGAGCGCACGTGGACACGACCCCCGGCGTGGTTGTCGAGCAACGCCGCGGCCATCTGACTCCGACCTGCGTTGTGCGTGCACACGAACAGCACCTCCGGGACATCCTTCTCCACAGATCCCTCCGCCTGGCCAAGTGCCCGCAGCCGCTCGCGCGTGAACTTCTCGACCATGATCGGCACGAAGTTCTTCACACGAGCGCCCTCGAACGCTTCCTTGCTCTCCTCGAGGAATCGTTGGACCGTCTCCAACGCGAACGTGCCCGAGAACTCGTCCATCACCCGCACGCTCACGACCTTGAGGTGGTACTCGAGCTCGGTGTCGGTCCCGGGTTGGCTCATGCTGCTTCCTCCTGGGGATGGGGAACGACGACATCGGGTGCCGCAGCTTCGACGCTCGGGTAGAGCACCCGGATCACAACGATGGCAATGGTGCCGCCCGCGAGCTGGGCGGCAAGGAATGCCGGGACGGAACCCGGAGCGATGCCCGTGAAGGTGTCGGTGAGCATGCGAGCAGTGGTGACGGCGGGGTTGGCGAAGCTCGTCGAGGACGCGAAGAAGTAGGCACCGCCGATGTAGACCGCCACCGCGAAGGGAGCAATCGTCGCCCGTCCGCTCCTGGCGATCCCGAACACGAGGAGCAGGAGCCCGACCGTGGCGATCACCTCGCCCAGCGCGAGCCCGCCACCGTCGCGTGCGCGGTTCGAGATCTCGACGGCCGCGAGCCCGAACGACGCGTTGGCGAGCACGACGCCGAGTACGGCGCCGGTGAGCTGCGCGCCGATGTACGCCATTGCAGTTCTGGTGTCGATCCCGCCGAGGAACCGGTCGACGAGCGTCACGACGGGATTCAGATGTGCGCCCGAGACGGAACCAACTGCGACGATGGCCGCGGCGAGGCCGGCCGCGGTTGCGAAGGCGTTCAACAATAGCTGCATGCCCGCGTCGCCTGGGCTCAGCCGAACCGCCGCGATGCCGGACCCGACGATGGCAATGAGCAGCAGCGTGGTCCCGAGCAGCTCGGCGAGCGCGCGCCGAGCAAGTGTTCCGTCCATCGGGAGTGAAGATCAGCCGCAGGGGCGGCGACGCCGTGCCGAGCGTCGACGCGCGAGCGCAGACAGGTGCTCGGCGAGGGGACGCAGCGCGTCGGGCCGCAGCCGGTAGTACGTCCAGTAGCGGTGCCGCTCGGTGTCGACGACACCGGCCTCGCGCAGCACCCGGAGGTGGTGACTCACGAGGGTCTGCGCGACGCCGAGCTCTTCGGTGAGGTGGCACACGCACAGGTCCTCGTCGCCGAGCAGGTCGACGATGCGGGCACGGAGTGGCTCGCCGAGCACCCGCAGCGTCGCATCCGGCTGGGCGCGGCGTCGTGGCGTCGTGGCCACGGCGGTCGCTGGCATCAAGCCTCCTCATCTGGATCGAACGAGATTTATATAAATCTAGCCTGATCAAGATGGGAGGGCAAGCGCGGTAAGGTCGTGCCATGTCGATGACCACCGAAGAGCTCGAGCAGCTCCCGCCGCAGGGCCACGTGAAGATCGTCTACCAGGGCCCGGTCGCGCCCCATTGGGAGGTGCACGGCGTCTTCGGTGACGGTCGGGTCATCGACGAGTTCCGCCAGCGGGCCGCCGCCCGCCTGCAGCTGCTCCCCCCGCACGACCCGCAGTTCCGACGCAACCGTGAGCGCGTCAACCGCGATGCGGAGCGCGAGCGCCTGATCCTCGAGTGGGATCTCGGCTATCCGGAGGACGAAGCCGCCAGCACGAGCACGGGCTCGGCCCCCGCCACTCCCGCGACCTAGAGGCGAACGGCCGCGGCGCAGGTACCCTGCGCCGCAGTGAGCTGTTCCGCCGAGGTGGAGTGGAGCGGCCCGGCGCGGAGCGCCGAGAGCGGAAGGTTGGCTACCAGCGCTGTTCGTAGCGGTTGCGCAGCAGCACCGCCGTCAGGTTGGCGAGCAGCGTGATCGCGAGCAGCACAATGATCGCGGCCGAGGCGAGGCTGATCGAGAAGTCGCTCTGCGCTTCGCGTGCCCATCCATAGACCACCTGGGGCAGCGCCGTGTAGCTCGACGAGAACTTGTCGAACAGCCCGGCGTCTCCTGTGGTGAAGAAGCCCGAGACCGCGCCGACGAGGATGAGGGGCGCGGTCTCGCCGATCGCCCGCGAGAGCGCCAGGATCGTCCCGGTGAGGATGCCGGCGAATGCGTTGGGCAGCACGAGCGTCTTCGTGACCTCCCATTGCGTCGCGCCGACGCCATAGCCGCCTTCACGAAGTGATTGGGGAACGGCACGGATCGCCTCGGCCGAGGTGATGATGACGATCGGGAGCACGAGGACGGCCAGCGTGAGCCCGCCTGCGATGAGCGTGCGGCCCCCGGTCACTCCCCCGAAGAGCTTGACGAAGATCGCGAGACCGAGCAGGCCGTACACGACCGACGGCACACCGGCCAGGTTGCGGATGTTGAGCCGCACGATGCGGACGAGCCGATTGTCTGGCGCGTATTCCTCGAGGAACACGGCCGTCGCGATCCCGAGTGGAAACGCGATCAACGCGGTGGCCACCGCCAGGACGACCGTTCCGAAGATCGCCTGAGCGACGCCGGCTCGATCTGGGAATCCCGACAGGTTCGCGCTGAGAAAGGTGCTCGTGCCGATGAAGGCCGCGACCGCGAACACGATCGCGACCCCGGCGACCACGCCGATCAACGGTCGCCAGCGCCGGGCCCGGATGGCGAAGGCGATCCCGAGGGGAACCCCGATGAACACGAGGGCCGAGGCGATCCATCCCGCCGCGCTCTGAGGATGCACCAAGAATTGCCATGTCTCGCTGGTGGCCCGGTCGAACTCGCGAGGGAAGTCAGAGAGCACGAAGCCGCGTTCACGGAACGTTCCCAGACCGTCGTCGAGCACGGTTGCGAGCAGTGCCGCGATGAATCCCAGGCAGGTGAGGAGGCACAGCAGCAGCACCACCTGGAACGCGAAGCCCGGCACGTCGATGCGCTTACCGCGCAGCGACGCTCCGATCGTGATGTTGCGCGGGACGGCGACGTCGACGGTGGCCATCAGATCCGTCCCATCAGTACGCCTCTCGGACCCGGCGGACGAACACGTCTCCGATCATGTTCAGCAAGAGCGTCACGACGAACAACAAGAGGCCCAAGAAGAAGAGGCTGTTGAAGGCTTGGCCCGAGCCAGTCACCTGGTCGGTGCCGCTGGCGAGGGACGCCATGGCCGACGTGATCGTCATCCCGACGTCGGCGAGATTGGCCGTGTAGTGCGCTTCGCCGAACGCGCCCGCGGCCAGGGCGATCACCATGGTCTCGCCGATGGCCCGTGCCGTAGCGAGGATCAGCGCGGCGACGATGCCGGAGATCGCCGCGGGCATCACCACTCGGGTCACGGTGGACAGGCGGCGCGCACCCATGCCGTAGCTCGCTTCGCGGAGCGAGTTTGGGACGGCCCGCATCGCGTCCTCGCTGACCGAGGCGACGAGCGGAGTGACCAAGACGCCGACGCCCACCCCCGCGGCCGCGAGGCTGAACGCGTCCGCGCGGGTGAGCAGGTTCTGCACGATGTTGGGCCCGATCCAGGCGATGGCGAAGAAGCCGAGCACGATGCTCGGGATCCCGGCCAGCACCTCGAGGATGGGCTTCAGCAGACGGCGGACTCGGGGCTTGGCGTACTCCGCGAGGTAGATCGCCGCCCCGAGGCCGAGTGGCGTCGCGATGATCATCGCCACCACCGTGACGAGGAGCGAACCCATGAACAGCGTGCCGAGGTCGAACTTGCCGATCCGCGGCGCCCACTTGTCGAAGGTCCAGAGGGTGTCGAGGTCGATGTTCGTGAGGAACGTCAACGAGTTGGCGGTGAGTGACGCGACGATCGCAATGCTGATCGCCAGCGTCGAGAGGCCGGCAGACCAGAAGATCCGACGGACCCGCCGCTCGCGGCGCAGCCTTCGGCCGTCGCCCTCCAGGCCCAGCAAGCTTGCGTCCAGCGTGGTCACGTCGGCATCCTCGCTTGTCGCCTCGCCTTGTTCAACGATCCCCCCAAGTCACATGGAACGAGAGAGGCGGCCGGGCCGGGGGGAATCCGGCCGGCCGCCCTCTCTGGTGTTCCAGGTGCGCTATCCGGAAGCAGATGCCCAGGCGTCGATCGATGCCTGGATGTCATCGGCTGAAAGCGGGGCGTAGCCGGCATCCTTGACGGTCTTCGTGAGGTTCGTCTTCGTGAGGTAGAAGTCCACGAAGTCCTTGACGTCGGCGTTCTCCGCCGCCTTGGCGTTGTTCACGTAGATGTAGAGCGTCCGTGAGAGCGGGAGATACGTCCCGTTCTGCACGGTCTTGATCGACGGCTTCACGCAGTTACCCGAGTCCGGGTCCTCGATGGCCACGGCCTTGAGCTTGTCCGTGTTCGCGAGGAAGTACGCGACGCCGAGGAAGCCGACGCCGCTCTCGGAGGCGGCCACGCGCTTCACGATGTCGTTGTCGTTCGGGAACTGGCCGTCGGAGATCAGGGGCTCCGCTGCCAGCGTCTCGCCGTCCTCTTCGATGACGTCGGTGACGCTCCCGTCCGCAACGCGCTCGTCCAGGAAGTCCTGGTAGCCGAGCTCGATGAAGGCGTCATACGTGCCCGACTCAGGCCCGGGGGTGAACTTCTTGAACGTCCCCGAAGACTTGAACGTCTGCGTCGAGCCGAGCTCCCCGGCCAGCGCCGAAGCGTCAGCAAGGTCGCCGGTGGACTCCGGCCCGAAGAGGGCGTAGAGGTCGGCTTGGCTCAGGCACTTGAGCCCGAGGTTGCTCTTCTTGTTGACGATGACGGTCAGGCCGTCGACACCGACCGGCAGCTCCGTGTATTCGATGCTGTTCGCATCACAGGCCGGGCCCTCTTCGCCCTCGTCCTTGATCGGACGGGACGCGTCACTGATGTCGGTCTCGCCCTCGCAGAACTGGACGAAGCCGTCACCGGTGCCGAGCTCGCCGACCGTGATGGCCACGTCGGGGTTCTCTTCGCCGTACAGCTCGGCGACAAGCGAGGTGATCGGACCGACGGTCGACGAGCCCTCCACGATGATCTCGCCCGTGCCCTGGGCCGCGGCGATGCCGCCTCCCACGCCGAACGTCATCACGAGCGCGCCGATCGCCGCCACGAGCCCGCGCGGACGTCGGAAGTTGCGGGTCAATGGATTCCTCCTCGAACGGATGGTCATTCCGAGGGCGGACGGTAGGAAAGCCGGGTGGCCGGGGACGTTCGCAGGGGTGAACGCAGGGTGAACAGCGTTGCAACATCTCCCCTGGTCGCGCTCGCTCGGCGGAGGGAACCACCAAATGGGTCGACTCCGCAGGCTCCGTCTCCGCGTCCGCCGCCCTTCGGGACGCTCGCCGCTCCGGTTCAGACCGGCGTGCCGCTGTCCTGCCTCTCGGCGCGGCTCGGGAGTTCACCGGTCACCATGAAGCGAACCCACGCGCCGATCAGCACGGCGTGGTCGGCGATGCGTTCGTAGTACCGGCCGAGGAGCGCGAGCTGCACGGCCTGCTGGAGGCCGGGCTCGTCGTTGGAGCAGGTGGCGAAGATCGCGCGGAAGAGCTCCTTCTGGAGGTCGTCCATCACGTCGTCCATGTCCGGGAGGGCGGCGGCCGCCGCGGCGTCGCCGTCGGCAAACGCATCCACGGCCAGGTTGAGCTGCACACTCGCCTGTGCGCCCTTGCGCTCGAGCAGCCCGCGGATCTTCGGAGCCAGCTGGCCCGGGTAGAGCCGACGGGTCGCCTTGGCGATGCTCACGGTCAGGTCGGCAGTCAGCTGCACTTCTTGGAGGATGCGCAGCACCGCGAGCAGCGTCCGCAAGTCGCCGGCCATCGGTTGCTGCGTGGCGAACATCTCGTACACGCGCAGCTCGATCGACTCCTTGCGCTCGTCGATCTGGCTGTCCTCGGCGATCACTCGTTTCGCACCGGTCAGGTCGCCGTCGAGGAGCGCTTGGGTGCTGGTGCCGATCGCCTCGGTGGTGAGCGCGGTGAGCTTGACGACATCGTCGCGGATCTCTTCGAGGCTCTCCGAGAAGGACCGACGCACCTCTTGGGGCCCCTCGGGGGTGGGGGTGGTCGATTCGGGCATGCGGCACCTCCAAGGGTGGGGTCACAGCATTGTGGCGCCCGAGCGGTGGCTCGCGCACACGCCTCGAAGAGCCACACCCACTGTTCACCCGGCGTTCAAGGATCGTCCACCGCGTGTGCACGCCGAGAGCACGCAGGATCCGTAGCCTCGCACTCGTGACTGCCCGTCCCATGGCCGCACCGCGCGATGCTGGAACCATCACCGTCGAAGGACCTGAGCGAATGACCTCGAGCGCCGCGGGCGATACCGACTCGATCACCCACACGGTCCTGCGTCCTCCCGAGGTCCACGAACACCACGAGGCGCCGGCGGATCATCCCGCGCCTGCGACCGAGATCGTCTTCCAGCTGCGAGACGTCGGCATCTCGTATTCGGGGCGCAACGCGATCGACGGGGTGACGTTCGACATTGGCGCCCGCCAGATCACCGCGCTGATCGGTCCCTCGGGGTGTGGCAAGAGCACGTTCCTGCGCTCGCTCAATCGCATGAACGACCTGATCGAAGGCGCGCAGGTGCACGGCTCGGTCACATACCACGGGGTCGATCTCTACGGGCCGAAGGTCGACCCGGTCGAGGTGCGGCGGCGCGTCGGGATGGTGTTCCAGAAGCCGAACCCCTTTCCGAAGTCGATCTACGACAACGTGGCGTTTGGGCCGCGGCTGCAGGGCAAGCGCCGTGAGCTCGACGGCATCGTGGAGCACGCCATCACGCGTGCCGCGCTGTGGGACGAGGTGAAGGACAAGCTCGACGAGAGCGCGTTCTCGCTCTCTGGTGGGCAGCAACAGCGCCTCTGCATCGCTCGGTGCCTGGCGGTGGAGCCCGACGTGATCCTGATGGACGAGCCGTGCTCGGCCCTCGACCCGATCGCCACCGCGAAGATCGAGGATCTGATGGAGGAGCTCAAGCGCGAGTACACGATCGTCATCGTCACGCACAACATGCAGCAGGCAGCGCGCGCATCCGACATGACCGCGTTCATCACAACTGACGTGGGCGATGACGGGAGCCGGGTCGGGCGTCTCGTGGAGTTCGACCAGACCGCCACGATCTTCACCCAACCTTCTGATCCTCGCACCGAGGGTTACATCACTGGACGCTTCGGCTGATCCGCGCGCCGGGTCGAGCCGTGACCCACACTGAGCAACGATGATTCGACGCCGTTCCCGACACTCCGATGGGGGAGAGCTCGCGGCCGGTGGTCCCGATGCCGAGCGGCGAAACGCGGATGTGGTGTTGGAGCGCGACCGGCTGGCGCTTGCGCTCGAACGCGTCCGTGACGGCGTCATCGTCGTCAACCCCGACGGAGATGTCGTCTATCGAAACGCGGCGGCTGAGCGATTCGAGGACGCGCGGCGGTCTGACGCGGTCGCCGAGGATCTCATCAGTCGACTGCTCCAACGCGCACTCCAAGGCGAGAACGCCGAGCTCGAGCTGCCACTCTTCGGTCCGCCTCGTGAGGTGCTGCTCATCCAGGCGATCCCGCTCGTTCGGGAGGGAGCATCGCTAGGCGCCGCAGCGTTCGTGCATGACATCACCGAGCTGCGACGGGTCGAAAGCGTGCGCCGAGATTTTGTGGCCAATGTGAGCCATGAGCTCAAGACGCCGATCGGCGCACTCGGGTTGCTGGCCGAGACCATCCCACAGAGCGACGACCCTGCCGTGGTGCGCGGACTCGCCGAGCAGATCCTGCGTGAGGCCGAACGGTTGGCGCGCATCGTCGATGATCTGCTCGACCTGAGCTTCGTCGAAGCGCAGGAAGTGCCCACCCGCGAGCAAGTGCCCGTTCGACTCCTCATCGAGGAAGCGCTCGAGCGCGTGCGCCCACTGGCGTTGGCGCGGGGCATCCCGGTCCTCGAGGCGCCAGTGCCGGACGATCTCGTAGTTGCGTGCGACCCTGGTCAGGTGGTCAGCGCGGTCACGAACCTGCTCGACAACGCAATCAAGTACTCCGACGAGCACCATCAAGTCGATATCTCCGCTCGGCGCGAGAACGGAAACGCCGTCATTGAGGTGCAAGATCGCGGGATCGGCATCCCAACCAAAGACCTCGAGCGCATCTTTGAGCGCTTCTACCGCGTTGACCCGGCGCGGAGTCGCTCTACGGGAGGCACCGGGTTGGGTCTCTCGATCGTTCGCCACATCGCGCAAGTCCACTCGGGGGATGTCACCGTCACGTCCCTCGAGGGAGAAGGCTCGACGTTCCAGTTCATGTTGCCGATCGTCGACGCGAGCGCCGCCGCGACGACGAACAACGGCATAGCCGAGGCCTCCTGATGGCGAGCGACCCGCCCACGATCCTCGTCGTCGACGACGAGCAGTCGTATCGCGATGCTCTGTCGGTCGCGCTCCAGCGCGAGGGCTTCATCGTGGAGACGGCAGCCGATGGCCCGGAGGCGATCGCCAAGTTCGACGCGAGCCGTCCGGCGCTGGTGCTCCTCGACGTGATGTTGCCGCAGATGTCGGGCATCGATGTGTGCCGCGAGCTGCGGTCGCGCTCGGAGGTCCCGATCGTGATGGTCACGGCGCGGAACTCCGAGATCGACGCCGTGGTCGGACTGGAGATCGGAGCGGATGACTACATCACGAAGCCGTTCCGGCTCCGTGAGCTCGTCGCCCGCGTGCGAGCGGCGCTACGGCGCGCCCCGTCCAAGGAACGGGCCGAGACCGCGAGCGTCGACATCATCGAGATCGGCGACGTGCGCCTCGATGCTGCTCGCCATGAGGTGTTCGTGCGCGGCGACCTCGTCTCGACACCATTGAAGGAGTTCGAGCTCCTCGAGATCCTTTTGCTCAACGCCGGACGTGTGCTCACGCGCGACGTGCTCATTGACCGTGTGTGGGGTCCCAACTACTACGGCGATACCAAGACCCTCGACGTGCACATCAAGCGCCTGCGGTCGAAGATCGAGCCCCATCCGTCGCACCCGTCGCTCATCGTGACCGTTCGCGGCGTCGGCTATCGGTTCGAGGTGCCCGAGCGCTCGCCGAGAGCCGCCCCGGCCTAGGTGACGGCTTCGTGAACTCGCGACGAAGCCTCGGCGAGGTGGGTTCCCCCCAGGCGCAACACCTGTCACCGTCGAATTGTGGGATCACACCCGATCGTCACGCTCGGGTCGAGCTCGAGCGAGTGCCCCACACGCATGTCGTGCACTCCCTCGACGAGGTGCCGCGCTTGCTCGAAGTCGTCTCCACTCGCGTGCATGCGGCCTGACCAAAGGGCGGTTTTGGCGTCGCTGACGGTCGGAGAGCGACAGCTCTCGACGCCAAAAACTCACTTGGTCAGCCGGTCGAGCGTTGTACGCCACGCATCGAGCCCGGGGACCTCTCGACCGGGCACCTTTGCGGCGTCGTCGGCGCGTCGGAGCGCTACGAGCGCATCGAAGTGCTCACCGGCCTCGAACTCGGTTCGTTCCGATTCACCCATCTCGCCACCCTGCAAACCCAGGGTGATCACGCTGAACTCGCTCAAGCGGGAGCGGTACGCGGGGTCGGCGGTCACGAGATAGCGCTTGGCGTGATCGTGACCGGCGACCAGGGCGGCCACCCGCTCGCCGAGCAAGGGCGCGACAGCCGCCGCACCCGTCGTCGCGTGGGTCGCCGGCTCCCCGGGTTCGAGCACGGTTCCCACGTCGTGGACCAGCCCGGCGATCTGGAGCTCGGGATCCTCAGGAGCCGCCTCCGCCAGCAGCTCCGCACACTGCAGCCCGTGTGCGAGAAGGTCGAGCACCTCGCCATCCGTGTCGCCGGCGCCTCGCCCCAGAACATCGAGCAGCGCGTCGACGCTCGAAATGCTCACACCGTGGGCGGCGGCGTGTAGCGCGCGTCGATCACCGCGCCAGCCTCGAGGTCGAACACCCAGGTTGACGCCTTCTCCATGCGCACCTCACCCACCTGCACGCCGAGGCGCTCGAAGTGCCACAGCAGGTTGCCCACGACGTCGCCGTGAGTGCACAGCGCCGCCGTCTCGTCCGCCACCTTGTCGACCAGCGCAAGCGACTCATCGAGCGGCGCACCCTCGGCGATCGCGTCGGACAGGTCGACGGGGAGACGGAGGTTCTCGGCCAGCGGCTCGACCGTCTGGCGGCACCGAGCTGCCGGACTGCTCACGATCCTCGTGATGCCCTCGTTGGCAAGGAAGGCGGCGAGTGCCGAGCTCTGCCTCCGTCCGGCCTTTGACACCGGCCGCAGCTCGTCGTCGGCCGGCCAGGCGTCGCGGCTTCCGGCCTTGGCGTGACGGATCACGAAGAGCTTCAAGCCCGTACCACCTTCCCCAAGCGCTCGATGAGCGCCCGGTCGTACTCGTAGGTGAGGAGTGTGCTCGCCGCCCGCAGCCGACACCACCTGAGCACGTCGACCTCCCGGTTGGGCTCGAACCGCTCGGCGTCCTCTCCCTCGGCCAGGTCCATCACCCAGTAATGAACGGCCTTCTCGCGGCCCAAGGCGTCCCGATACGCGACCACTCCTAGATCCGGTCCCAGGATGCAGCGAAACCCGGTCTCCTCCTCGACCTCCCGCAGCGCGGTCTGCTCGTCCTCTTCCTTGCCGTCGCGCTTGCCCTTGGGGAAGCTCCAGTCGTCGTACCGCGGACGGTGGATCACCACGACCTCCAACCGGTGGGGCCATCTGCGCGACCGCCGCCTCACGATCCCGCCCGCGGCACGTACCGCCGGCCCTTCGGGAGCCTCACTACCCTTCGGCTTCGGCCGACTCACATCCACTCTCGAAGACGGCGCCGGCTCGCCTGTTTCCAGGCTGCGGACCACGCGTCGCGCGACACCAGCACGTCGTGCCGCTCGAGCCCTGCCAGCTCGCCGGCGGCGAACGCAACGGGAACGTCGTTCGTACGGGTCGCGGTAGCGCGGAGCCACTCGGCCGCGATGACGGCGTCCTGGTGCTCGCCGAGGACGTCCTGGAGCTCGGTGATCGCACGGGCGTAAGCACGAGCCGGCTTCCCGAAGGCTGGCTCCACCGCCTCGGCCGCGTAGCGCGCCCGCTTGGCTCGGATACGGATGTTGTGCAGGGCGGCACCCGGTGCGTCGTTGGGCAACGCGGCGACGGCGCCTTCGAGGTGCTCCCACGGGCGTCGGACCAGGCCGCGCAGCACGTCGGCGTCGGGCTTGCCGTCGATGCGCAGGAGGAGCCGCGGTCGGCGTGCGGCCAGGACCAGGCGGTCGAGCAACGAGAGATAGCGGTTCCCGCGCAAGGCGGTGATCAGCTGGCTGCGTCGCCGTTCGAGATCAGATCGGAGCTGGTCGAGCAGCTTCTCGGCCGAGGCCTGGTCCACCAGCGGCACGAGCGCCACCTTGTGCTCCAGGCGCTCGAGGAGCACATCGGCGTCGCGCACGGCTCCGAGCACGTCGGCGAGCCACCGCAACTCGTCGCGCAGGTCGTTGGCCCAGCGCTCGTCGACGAGCGGTCGGAATGTTCGCAGGTGCGAGCGGAGCCTCCGCGTGGCGACTCTCGCTTGGTGCACGTCCTCGGCGTCGCCGCCGAGACGCACTCCTGGATCGTGGGCGATGAGCTTGACGACGCACGCGGCGATTGCCGCTTGCACCACGGTCTCGAGCCGGGACCCCCGGCCGACGGTTGGGACCTCGACATCTGCGGCTGCGGTCGCTCGCGGCCCGAGTGCGCGCACGATCTTCGGCGTCGGGTCGACGTTCCCGGCCGATGCCGCCCGCAGTCGCGCGAGGAGCGCGGTGCGCTGGTCGGCGCTCGCCGTGGCCGCCAGCTCGACCTCGACCTCGCGGAACGTCTGCTCGAACGTGGCGCCCTCGACAACCTCCACCCGATCATCGACGACCTCGGCGACGGGAGTGCCGTCTGCGCCGTGAATCGGGACCCGGCGGCGCACCGTGTGCAACCGGGCGACCGGCTTGACGGTGGCCGTCCGGAGGAGCGCGCGCACGAGATCGAGCGCCGCATCCGGTGGCTTGCTCGCGTCGCCTTCGAAGTGGTGCTCGTCGCGAGTCAGGGCGTCGGCGTCACCTGAGTGTCCGGGCAGCTTGACCGTCCAGCCCTCGTCGCTGCGGTGGCGGAGTAGCGCGCCGGCGCGGGCCAAGCGGAGGTCGGAGGTGTCGTAGTAGCGCGCATCGAGCTCGAGGGTCTCGGGCGTGCCCTCGAACACGCCGCCTCCCGGATCAGTGAGTGGAGGCAGGCGGAAGCTCGGTGGTACTGCGAGCTTGACCTCGCGTTCCTGCTGGCCTTTGCTCACACTCGGCTCTGGGTTCGTGCAATCGCGAGCTCGCGCAGCCGCGCGTGGGTGTCGAGCCCTTCGAGGTTCTCGACCTTGTGCCATGAGCCGTCAGCGCCGAGCTCCCATGCGAGGACATCGTCGGCGAGGTCCACGGTAAGGATCTCAGCGAGGCGCGCTTTCAGGTCGGGCGCGGTGACGGGAACCAGAGCCTCCACACGACGGTCGAGGTTGCGCGGCATCCAGTCGGCTGAACCGATCAGGTATTCGGCTGCCATCGGGTCGGCGCCGAACCGGTAGATCCGCGAGTGCTCGAGATAACGCCCGACGATCGAGCGGACGCGGATGCGCTCCGAGAGGCCCGGTACCTGTGGACGCAAGCAGCAGATCCCGCGCACGACGAGATCGATCTCGGCTCCGGCGTTCGACGCGTCATAGAGAGCGTCGATCAATGCGGGGTCAACGAGGCTGTTCATCTTCAGGACGATGCGGCCGTCACTACCTTTGGCTCCTTCGGCGCGAATACGGTCTTGGAGCTCCTCACGCATGCTCTCGGGCGCGACGACGAGCCGTCGATATCGGCGTGGGCGGCTGTACCCCGTGAGGTGATTGAACAGCTCGGTGAGATCGTCGCCGAGCTCTTCGTCGGCGGACAGCAGCCCGACGTCTTCGTAGAGCGCGGCCGTCTGCGCGTTGTAGTTGCCCGTACCCACGTGGCAATACCGGCGAATTCGATCCTCCTCTTGGCGCACGATCAGGAGGATCTTGGCGTGCGTCTTGAGGCCGACGAGTCCATACACGACGTGCACGCCCGCCTCTTCGAGCGCGTGCGCCCGGTTGATGTTGGCCTGCTCGTCGAACCGGGCCTTGAGCTCCACGAGGGCGACGACCTGCTTGCCCTCGCGCGCGGCGTCGACGAGCGAGCGCACGATCTCGCTCTCGTCTCCGGCCGTTCGGTAGATCGTCTGTTTGATCGCGAGCACGTGCGGGTCGGCCGCAGCCTGGCGGACGAATGCCTCGACGGAGGTGGCGAACGAGTCATAGGGATGGTGCACGAGCACGTCGCCACCGCGAAGGACCCGGAAGAGGTCGACCGGTTGGTCCTCGGTCGCCGCGAGCCGGACGTCGGTGCGCGGAGTCCACGGTTCGTCCTTGAGCTCGGGACGATCGAGTGCGTACACGTCCCAGAGACCGGAGAGGTCGAGCGGCCCGTCGACGGTCACGACCGCAGTCGCAGGGAGCTCGAGCTCGCGCAACAGCACGTCGAGGACCTCTTCGGTCATGGCCGTGTCGACCTCGAGTCGCACTGCTTCGCCGAACTTTCGGCGACGGTGCAGCACGCTCTCGATCGCCTCGAGGAGGTCTTCGTCCTCGTCGGCGAGCTCGAAGTCGGCGTCTCGCGTGATGCGGAACGGATGGTGGGCGACGATCGCCATGCCCGGGAACAATCGGTCGAGGTGGGCCGCGATCAGCTGCTCCAGAGCAATGAACCGCTCGTTGTCGGCCAACGCGACGAAGCGCGGCAACGTGGGCGGCACCTTGACGCGCGCGAACCGTGTCTCGCCTGTCGACGGGTCCTCGACCACGACCGCCAGGTTCAGCGAGAGATTCGAGATGTAGGGGAACGGGTGCGCGGGATCGACGGCGAGCGGCGTCAGCACGGGATACACGCGCTCCTCGAACACCCGGGCGACCTCAGCGCGGTCGGCGTCGTCCAGCTCGTTCCACGCGGGAAAGCGGATCCCCGCGTCCTCGAGCTCCGGCGCGATCTCCTTGGTGAACACCGTCGACTGGCGCTCCACCAGCGAATGCACCTGGTCGCGAATCGCCCGAATAGCGGATGCCGGGTCGAGCCCATCGGCCGAGCGGCTTCGAAGGCCCGCCTCGGCCTGCGCCTGAAGACCCGACACCCGCACCTGGAAGAACTCGTCGAGGTTCGACGCGAAGATCGCCAGGAACTTGGCCCGCTCCAGCAGGGGGCGCTCCTGATCCTCAGCGAGCGACAGCACGCGCGCGTTGAAGTCGAGCCACGACAGCTCGCGGTTCAAAAAGCGCGTCTCGTCGCTGCTCTCGGGCGGCATTCGACTCATCGTACCGGCGAGTGTCCGAGTCCGTCCCGGGCGAATCCACGAGGTGAACGGCAGGTGAACAGGCCGCCGGTCTCCGACGCCCGGACTACTTTCGACCTCGAATGACCACCGGCCCTCGCCTCCCGACGGACAAGCGCTTCGCGCCGCCGACCCCGTTCGCGCGGCTGATGTGGACGCACGCGGCCAGTGCGGCGGCCGATGCCTGCATCGCGGCATCGCTCGCCGGGTCACTGTTCTTCGCCTCGCCCGCGAGCTCTTCGCGGGAGAAGCTGCTGCTCTACCTCGTCATCTCTTTCGCGCCGTTCGCCATCATCTGGCCGCTCCTCGGACCCGCGCTGGATCGAACGAGTGGAGGGCGCCGACTTGTCGTGACCCTGTCCTTGGTCGGCCGGGCGATTCTGTGTGTGTTCATGTCTCGCTACATCACCAAGGACACGTCCGAAGGCTTGTTGATGTACCCCCTTGCCTTCGGTGTTTTGGTGCTGCAGAAGAGCTATTCGGTCGCCAAGAGCTCCTTGCTCCCGGCGGTCATCGATGACGAGGCCGAACTCGTGCGCGCAAACTCGCGATTGGCACTCGTGAGTGTTGTCGCGAGCTTCGCGGGCGCGGCGCCGGCGGCCCTCCTTCAAGTCGTTGCCGACGCCGACTGGTCACTCGTGTTGGCGGCCTTCGTCTTCACCACGGCAGCGATGTTGTCCCTACAGATCCCCAGAGTCGCACCATCGCTGCGTTCCAAGGAAGAGATCGACCTCGAGCAGGAAGAGATGCACCTGCCGAGCGTCCTCCTCTCCGGAAGTGCGATGGGCGTGTTGCGCGGTGCGGTTGGGTTCCTCGCGTTCTTCAGCGCGTTCGCCCTGAAGAAGGACATCGTGGGACTCGGATTCGTCGGCGGGCTGGCCATCGGGGGGGCGTTCGTAGGCAACTTGTGTGCCCCGATGCTGCGCGAACGTGTGCGCGAAGAGGTGTTGCTCGCGTCAGCTCTGGTGACCGCGGCGGTTCTCGTTCTGCTTGGAGCGCTGGTGGGTGGTGTGGCGGGCTTCGCGCTCTCTGGTCTGGCAATCGGCGTCGGGGCCGCGTCGGGCAAGCTCGGGTTCGACAGCTTGCTCCAGCGAGATGCACCCGACGCGATCCGTGGTCGTGCCTTCGCGCGTTTCGAGACGCGCTTCCAAGCGATGTGGGTCGTCGGAGCTCTCTTGGGGCTCATTCCGTTGGATCACCAGCTTGGCCTGTTCGTGCTCGCCGGCGTGCTCGTGTTCGTCGCCCTGTCGTACGTCGCCGGGCTGAGAGCAGCGCGCGGTCGCGTCTACCGCACGACGATTCGACCGAAGGTGGTCGATGACCTCTTCGGTCGAGCCAAGACGGAAGTGACGGGTTGGAGCCAGCGCACGAGGAGCCGCCGGCGAGAAAACGCAGCGACGAAGCGTGCCGGGCGACGCAGCACGCCCGACGAGAATCCCGATCAGCCGTCGTCTCGACCACGCCGCTGAAAGCGCGTGCCAGCCGAGGGCCGGCGCGCGAGCATGCTCGGGCCATGGACGTGACCTTTCGATCGATCAGCGCCGAGGAACTGCCCGCGTTCGTGCGCGCCTCCTCGATCGGCTTTGGCGAGAACTCCGAGTGGTTCGAACGCGAGAAGGAGTTCCACTCCATGGCGCTCGACCGCACGGTCGTGGGCTTCGAGGGTGATGTGATCGTTGCGACGAGTCGGAACTTCCCGTTCGACATCACCCTCCCTGGAGGGGCGGCCTTGCACGCGGCAGGTGTCAGCGCGGTCACCGTGCTCCCGACTCACCGTCGCCGCGGCCTCCTGCGCGAGATGATGACGCGACTCTTCGACGATGCGACCATGCACGACGAGCCGCTGGCGATGCTCACCGCGAGCGAGGCCACGATCTATGGGCGCTTCGGCTTCGGTGTCTCGCACCGATCCCTCGGCATCAGGATCGACAAGCGCGAGATGGTCTTCGCGCGACCGCGCCCCGCCGGTCGCATTCGACTGATCGACGAGGCCGAGGCAGGCAAGGTCGTGCCTGAGGTGTTCGAGCGCGTGCGCGTTTCGTATCCGGGCGCCGTGTCGCGCCCTCCCGAATGGTGGTGCCACTACTACGACCCGTCGTACGGAACCCGTTTCGACGCGGTGTTCGAGGCTCCATCTGGATCGATCGACGGATACGTGACGTACTCGATCAAGGACACGTGGGGCGCGAACGGCGCGGAACACGTGCTCACCGTGCGGGAGCTCGTGGGCTGCACCCACGAGGCCATCCACGCGCTCTGGCGTTACATCAGCGAGGTCGACCTCATCCGGACGATCACCGCTCGGGGTATCGAGGCCGATACACCGCTGCCGTGGTTGCTCACGTCGATGCGCGCCATGCGCACCGAGGGGGTCTACGACTCGCTGTGGACGCGCCTGCTCGATGTGCCGGCCACATTGGGCGCGCGCACGTACGCCGCGTCCGGTCGACTCGTGCTCGGCATCGACGACCCGACGCGTCGCGGCGGCGCGGCCGACGGGACGTTCGCGCTCGACGGTGGGCCCGACGGTGCCGCGGTGGCACCCGTCGACGCGCCACCGGATCTCTCGTGTGGCATCGACGCGCTGTCCACCGCGTGGATGGGCGGTGTGCGCTGGTCCGATCTTGGCGCCGCCGGTTGGGTGGAAGAGCACACGCCAGGCGCGCTGGCGACGGCAGACGCGATGTTCGCGTCGACGCCGCTACCGAGCGCGTTCACCTGGTTCTAGAGCGCCCCCAGTGGTCAGGTGAGGTCGAGGTCGATGCGCGCGAGCCACAGGCCCGGCGCGTCGAACTCGTTCGGCGTGGGTGCCATCTCGGGCCGCTCCCACAGCCGGTGGAGCGCGTCCAGTCCGGCGCGCTCGATCACACCGGCACAGAACGCGGCGCCGCGCTCATAGTCTTCGCGCCCGGTCGCGAGACCGAGCAGGCCTTCCACGAACCGCTCGGCTTCGCCCCGCTCGAGTCGGTGGCGAGCCATCGCTTCGTGGATGCGATCGAACGACGGGATCATCCCGTTTCCCACCTGTTCCAGCACGACGTCGGCGTAGCCGTCGAGGACCGCGTGCAACACGCGGGCGCGCTGGAGGATCTCGCCTTGGCGCTCGGAGCGCATCGCGCCGAGCAGCTCATCGGGGTGCTCGGTGAGCGCTTGGAGTGACGACGGGTCCGACGGGTCGATGTCACCCAAGCGGATGCCGAGCGTGGTCGGGTCCATCTCGTACGCCGACACGTACTCCGTCGCGAGGTCGAGCATGCGCTGTCGCACCCACGGAACCGATCGTTGCGCGGCGTGCACCACCTCGTGGATCGCCACATAGAAGCGCAGGTCGGTTCGCTCGAGGGACCAATCGGTCTCGAACGCGTCGAGGTTGCGCACGACGAAGCACAGCGACGGTTCGTCGGCGGTCGGGAGGGGGAGGTCGTAGCGGCCGAGGGCGTGCTGCGCGAGGTATCCGACCATGGAGCCGGCCTGCACCCCCAGCAAGAGGGGAGCCAGCATCGGCAGGAAGCTGGCGAAGGCCTCGGCGGTCTCCGGCGACTCCGGGATCTCCACGGCCTCCGCCTGGAAGGCGCTGCCGAACGTGGTCGCCAGGCGCTCGAGTACCGGCTTGAGGGCATCGAGGTGCAACGCGGCCCACTCGCGCCGGTCGATCACGCGCACCGGCGCGGCGAACGTGGCGGCGAGCCCGGTCTCCGCGACGACGTTCGTCTGCGCCGCATGGGCAAGCTCCTCGAGCTCGCTCCGATCGGATGCGTCGATGACCGGCTCGTCCTCGCCGCCCGTCGCGACGACCCCAGCGAGCTGGGTGGCGACCTCCCAGTTGAGCGGACCGCTCGACTGCAGGGCGCGCGCCAGCGCCGAGAAGTCGATCCCGGACAGATCGAAATCGAAGGGGAGTCCTGGAAACGACCCCCCGAATGGCCCGTTCTCAGGAGTTTCGTCGTCGGGTTGGTCGTCGCCTTGAGGACCGCTCGCCACGCGGTCAGTCTATGGACGTGGTCACGATCGCCATCACCGGGGCTGCCGGCCTGGTCGGGCGCCAGCTCGTCCCCGCGCTCGCGGGTGATCCCTCGGTGGCACGCGTCGTGGGTCTCGACGTGCGCGAACCAATCCGCCATGTGCCGGGCGTGGAGTTCCACCTCGCGGACGTTCTGCACCGCGAGCTGAAGCCGTTGCTCGAAGGCGTCGACGTGCTCGTGCACCTCGCGTCGGTCGTCGATCCGATTCCCGACGAGCAGCTGATGGCGCGGGTGAACGTGGAAGGCACACGACGCGTGCTCGACGCCGCGGCGGCCGTCGGGGTCCGCAAGGTTGTGCGCGTCTCGAGCGCGGCCGTGTACGGGGCGTGGGCCGACAACCCCGTGCCGCTCACCGAAGATGCCCCGCTGCGTCCCAACCCGCGCTTCTCGCCCGCGGTGCAGGCGGCCGAGGTGGAGCGGCTGCTGGCTGAGTGGCGTGACGACCATCCCGGCTCCGTGGTGACGATCCTGCGGACGGCGCCGGTCCTCGGCCCGGGTGCGGAGCGCCTGCCCTCACGGCTGCTCCTCGGTCGGCCGCGCCTGCGCGTGCGCGGCGCGACACCGCCGATCCAGGCGACCCACGTCGACGACCTCGTATCGGCGATCGCCCTCGTGACCCTGGCCGACCACCCCGGAACGTTCAACGTTGCGTCCGACCGCTGGATCGACCATGACGACGTGCACGCGCTGCTCCGCCCGTCGCCCGTTCCGGCCATGCCCGCCGAGCTCCTCGAACGCGCTCTGGCCCGCACCTGGAGCACCGGCCTCGGCGAAGTCCCGCCCGGCGTCATCCCCTACCTCGTCCACCCCTGGATCGTCGACAACACTGCTCTCAAGTCCAAGGGTTGGCGCCCCACGCACTCCAACCAAGAAGCCATCCGTGACGGTCTCTCGTCGCTCCCCAAGCCGCCAACGCGCGAGCGCACGCTCGTGTTGGCCGCGGGCATCGCGCTCGGCGCGGTCGTGACTTACGCGTTCATGCGGCGCAGAAGGTCGAACTAGGACCTCAGACCGCGGCAGCGAGGTTCGCGGCGCGCCAGTCGTCCCATTCGTCGTTGTAGTAGCGCACGCGCGTCTTCTTGTACTCCTTGACTGACCACAGCAGCTCGTACTGCTCGACGCCGGTCTCGGCGCGGATGGCGGCGATGGTCTCTTCGCACTCGCGGGCGTTCATCCCGTGCACCATCGTGAACACCGAGTAGGGCCAATCCTCGTAGGTCGGTCGCTTGTAGCAGTGGCTCACTCGGGCGAATCCGGCCATCTTGGGCCCGATGTCATCGAGCTCGGCGTCGGGCACCGCCCACACGCCCATCGCGTTCGCCTTGTAACCAGCGCTGCGGTGGTTCATGACCGCCGCGAAGCGTCGCATGAGCTTGCGCTCCTTGAACGACGCGAGCATGGAGAGCACGTCGTCTTCTGAGCATCCGATGACCTCGGCCTGCGCCGCGAACGGTCGCTGCACGAGCGGGAGGTCTTCCTGCACGACCCGGATCGTGTTGATCTCGAGATCGGTGAGATCGGGTGCCGGCATCTCCTCGCGACGTTCGGGTCGTTCGTGCTCGAGCACCTCAGCCCGCGCATCAGCCCCGGTCTTACCGGTCATGTCGAGCTTCACGCCGATCTTGTAGAGCTTCAGCGTCGGCAGCCGGCGAGTGACGAGTGCTCCCGACTCGCGGTGCAACACGTCGACGTGCTGCTCGAGCGAGTCCCCCGGCGGTACGGCGATCGTGTACCAGAGGTTGAACGCGTGGTTCCGCTTGTAGTTGTGGCTCACACCGGGATGCGCGCTCATCACCGCGGCGGCCTCGTCCACCCGATCGGGATCGATCTTGGCTGCGACGAGCGAGGAGCCGTAGCCAAGTGCTCGGGTGTCGAAGATCGCCGACAGCTGGCGCAGCACGCCGGCACTTTTGACGTGGGCGACTCGCTCGCGGGCCTCGGGCTCGGTGACGCCGAGCCGCTCGGCGAGCACGGCGTAGGGCGTGGCCTCGAGGGGGAAGTCCCATTGGACCGCGTTCAGCAGCTCGCGATCGAGGTCGGTGAGCGTCGTGTCGGCCATGGCCGGACCAGGGTACCGGGCGTCGCCCGGTGGCATTCAGCCGGCGACCGGCATGCGCTCACCGAGGTCCACGTCTCGGTGGATGCGCTTGTCCCCTCGCCACAGGGTCACGCCCACCGGGTCGCTCGGCCGCCGCCGGGACACGGCCGCCGCGAGGTCGGCCGTGTCCGACACGCGGTCGGTGCCGACCACGACGATCACGTCACCGACCTCGATCCCGGCTGCCGCGGCCGGCCCGCCTGCCTCGATCGCGGTCACCCGCGCGCCGCCCCGTGCCCGATCACCTGCATCGACCGCGTCGATTCCCAGCCAACCGTGCCGGGCGCGGCCTCCGGTCGCGAGCTGGTCGGCGACGTCGCTGGCGACCTCGATGGGCAGCGCGTGCCCCAGGGCGGCACGAGACAGGATCCCGATGACCGCGCCGTCGGTGTCCAGCAGCGCGCCACCGCCCACCATCGCACCGGGCTCGAGGTCGGTCTCCAGGAGCCCGGCCATCACCACCCCGCTCGACGTGGTCACGAGCCGGCTCTGCGCGCTCACGACGCCGGGTCGAGCCCAGCGGTGGTCGCCGCCGGTCATCCCGATCGCCACGACGCCCTGCCCGACGGCCAGGTCGTCGGTCGACCCGAGCACCGCGGGAGGGAGGTTGCGACCCTGGCGCGTGTCGACGATGAGCAACGCGAGGTCGGTCTCCAGGTCGACGCCCTTCACCGTGGCCTCCAGCGCGTCATCGGCGGTCGACACCGTCACCGTTGACAACCCGCCGACGAGATGCGCGCTCGTGAGGACCTGCGTGCGACCGACTGCGACGCCCGAACCCGTCACCGCGCCGAACGCCGTGACCGCGCGCACCGAGACGATGCTCGGCGCGGCGTTCTCGACGAGCTCCAACACGCTGCTGGAGCCGCCTGCGACCGCTGAGAGTCGTGAGGATGGGTCCGTTCCGGCGTTGCCGTCGAGCGCGCCGCCGGCGCCGAGCACGACCACCGTCACGATCGCCCCGAGCAGCGCCGCTACCCCGGCGAGACCCCATTCCCGCCCTCCGAGGCGCGTGGGAACCGCGGCCGTGAAGCCGCTGAGCTCGCTCGGGTGGAACCACACCCGGTCCAACGGGTGCGGCGGTTCCCCCGGAACTTCGTCGTCGTCGCCGTCGTCCGGCACCCAGGAAACAGTAATGAGCGGCCTTCTCGGTCCCGCCGCGCTGCCCTTCCGGCCCACGCCCGGGATTGTGCGAGGCCCGCTTCGGTACCATCTAGGCGTGCTCGCACCTCCCTCCTCGGCTGACTGGGTCGCGCTCACCGAGGAGCCGCTGCCCGTGGCCACGGCCACCACGTGGGCGGCCTCCCCAGGGAGCGGCGCGGTCGTCACCTTCTGCGGGGTCGTGCGGGACCACTCGGACGGGCGCCCTGGAGTCACCGGGCTCACATACGAGGCGTACGAGTCGGAGGCGCTCCGCCGGCTCACCGAGGTCGTCGCAGACACTCGCCGGCGCTGGCCGGTAGTCGAGCGGCTCGCGCTGCTGCATCGCACGGGCGATCTCGAATTGTCGGACCCGTCCGTCGTGGTGGTGGTGTCGGCGCCGCACCGGGCTGAGGCGTTCGAGGCCGCTCGCTTCGCGATCGACACGCTGAAGGAGACGGTGCCGATCTGGAAGCGCGAGCACTGGGCCGAGGGCTCGGGCTGGGCCGAGTGCGCGCACGACGTGCGTCCCGTTGGGGCTGAATCGGCCAACCGGTGAGCCGCGACCTCGCCATCGACCTCGGTACTGCGAACACGCTCGTCTACGCGCGCGGTCAGGGGATCGTGCTCAACGAGCCCACCGTCATCGCGCTCAACAGCCGCACCCAAGAGGTGCTGGCGATGGGGCACGAGGCGTGGCACATGATCGGCCGCACGCCCGGCCACATCGTCGCGGTCCGGCCGCTGCGCGGCGGCGCGATCACCGACTTCGAGATCACGCAACGGCTGATCCGACTGATCTTCGCCCGCGCCGGGATCACGCGCCTGCAGCGCGCCCGGGTGCTGGTGTGCGTGCCGTCGGCCATCACCCACGTCGAGCAGCGAGCCGTGCTCGAGGCGACGCGCCGCGCCGGTGCCGCCCAGACCTATCTCATCGAGCAGCCCATGGCCGCGGCCATCGGCGCCTCACTGCCGATCCACGAGCCGCTCGGCAACATGGTGGTGGACATCGGTGGCGGTACGAGCGAGATGGCCGTCATCTCGATGGGCGGCATCGTCTCGCTCCAAGCAGTGCGGGTCGGAGGCTTCGACTTCGACGCCGCCATCTCCGCCTACCTGCGCCGCGACCATGGCATCGCAGTTGGTGAGCGCACGGCAGAGGAGATCAAGCTCGCGATCGGATCGGCGTTCCCGACCGCCGACGAGTTCAAGGCCGAGGTGCGTGGCCGCGACCTCATGAGTGGGCTGCCCCGGACGATCGTGCTCGAGCCCGAGGAGATCCGCGAGGGCCTCGACGAGCCGATCCAGCGGGTCCTGGGGTCGGTGAAGCAGGCGCTGGCCGAGACGCCCCCCGAGCTCGCGCAGGACCTGCTCGAGATGGGCATCCACCTCGTCGGTGGGGGCGGCATGCTCCGCGGCTTCGACCGGCGGATCGAGCACGAGACCGGCGTCCCCGTGCGCATGTCCGACATGCCGCTCGAAACGGTGGTCCTCGGCGCCGGCCGCTGCCTCGAGAGCTTCGACCGCCTCCGCGACATGTTCATGGACCGCCCCCGAGGTTCCGGACCTAGATAATTCGCTCGCTCGCGGGTGTTCGCTCGCTGGCGAGCACCTCCGCTCCCTCTGGTCGCTGCGGTGCCGCGTTGCCAGACCGCTCTGTGCGTTCACCAGGCGCCCGCGGGCGGGTCAGCTCTCGTCGAGCAGGTCTTCCGCGGCCTGGCGGACCTGCCAATCCTTGTCGTTCATCGCGGCGGCGAGCGCGGCGTCGACCTCGGGACCGCTGAACGGCGCGAGCGCGAGCACGGCGCGACGGCGAACCGCGGGCTTGTCGTTGCATGCGGCGAGCACTGCGGGCAAGCCGGCCGGTTGCCCCAGCGCGCCCAGCGCGGCGACCGCGGCCTCGCGCGCGATGGGATCGCAGTGCTCGATCACCGTGGTCGCGAGCGTCGAGACTGCGTCTGCATGCACCACCGCGGCGTCGAGCTCACCCAGCGCGAATGCGGCGGCTTCCACGACGGTCACGTCGGGATCGGCGAGGAGCGCAGTCAGCGGGTCGACCAGGGCGTCGGGCGCTCCGCGCCCGGCGAGCGTGGGCGCGAGGTTCGCTGCTCGTCGGCGCACTGCGGGGTCGGGGTCGTCGACGGCCTGATGCCAGACGTCCCGTGCGCGCCCGGCGGCTCCGGCGCGTACGAGCGCGCCGAGTGCGGCAGCGCGGACACGACCGTCGGGGTCGGTGGCGGCGGCGGTCGCGAGCTCGTCCGCCGCGGTGCGGGGGAGCCGGCGGCGCTGCCCCAGCGCGGCCAGCGCCGCGGCCTGGGTGATCGCCGGGTCTTCGGCGGAGATGGGACTAGACCGAGCTCTCGAGTGCCGTGAGCGCGATCCAGAGCGTGATGCCCAGCGTGATCCCGGCGCCGAGGCCGCATCCGATGATCATGATCACGAGCCGGGTCGCCGCCCATCCCCGGGTGAGCACGGTGTGTTTCCCGAGCTCCGGGTCGTCGTGGTCGTCGAAGCCCTCGGCCCGAGGGCGCGCTGCGCCACCCCCCACGTGCATGGCAGGCTGGCGGCGGCGGTCCATCGCTGCCACTTGTAGCAGACGCCACGACCGGATCGGGGCCCTCACCGCGCGATGACCCAGCCGACGGCGATCTCCGACCCGCCCCTTGGCTCTCCGCCGCCCCGCTCGCGTCGACACCGCGCCTGGAATGTGGTGGGTGTCGTCGGGTTCGTCCTGCTCGGGGTCGTAGCCATTGGCGCCAACTTCGTTCGGGTCCCGTACGTGATCATCTCACCCGGCGATGCGACGCCCCTGGACGACCACGTCGTCGAGGTGTCGGGTGCGCGCACCTACGAGCACTCGGGTGAGCTCCTGTTCCTCACCGTGCGGGTGTCGAACCGTGACCCGACCGTCTGGCGGTGGTTGTTCGCCAAGATCGACAGCGGTGTGGACGTGACGAAGCGGGAGGAGGTCATCGGCTGCGCGTCGTACGCCGAGAACGCGCGGCTCCAGGACCTGCTCATGCTCGAGTCGCAAGACAGCGCCAAGACCGTGGCGCTGCACCGCCTCGGGTACGACGTGGTGGAGGAAGGCACGCGCATCGTGTTGAGGGCCGTGGCGTGCGACGGACCGTCGTTCGGGAAGGTCGAGCTCGCCGACGAGCTCACTGCCGTTGATGGTCAGCCAGTCACGGCGTCGAAGGACGTCCGACCGCTCGTCGAGGCTCATCAGCCCGGTGACCAGGTGCACATGAGCCTGGTACGAGACGGTGACCCGGTCGAGGTGACCGTGCGCGCCGGCCGGCAGACTGGCATCCCAGCGCACCCGTGCGGCCCGCCGGACTCGGAACCTGGCGGGAAGGCGTGCGTCGGCATCGTGGCCGAAGGCATCGTCGAAGAGCGCTTTCCCGTCGAGATCGCGATCGACACCCGCCGAGTGAGTGGACCGTCGGCCGGGCTTGCGTTCACACTCGCGATCATCGACGAGCTCACGCCCGGCGACCTGACCGGCGGTCGCCGCGTGGCGGTAACCGGTTCGATCCTGGCTGATGGTCACGTCGTGCCCGTCGGTGGCGTCGAGCAGAAGACGATCGCGGCGCGCCGAAGTGGCGCGACGGTGATGTTGGTCCCTGCGTGTGCGGAGCCCCAGCCGCGCAGCTGCGAGGCCGAGCTGGCGCGCGCGCACGCCGACGGCATGCGGGTCATCGTGGTCGAGACCATCGACGACGCGCTCCGAGCGTTGGAGCGTGCGGGCGGAGATCCGATCCCGGCCCGACCTCCGGCGGCGAACGACCCCTAGCATCACGGGATATATGGACGAGGTCGAGCCCGCGGGCTCATCCGACGCTCCGCGTCTGTCACCGGGCGAGATCGCGTACCACGAGTTCGCGCGGGCGCCCGACGGCCTCGACGAGGGCGACGTGCGGGATTTCCTCGGACAAG
Organism: Acidimicrobiia bacterium; assembly: GCA_040881685.1. Taxonomy (NCBI): domain Bacteria; kingdom Bacillati; phylum Actinomycetota; class Acidimicrobiia; species Acidimicrobiia bacterium. The sequence continues at coordinate 99,870 of JBBECS010000028.1, forward strand.
TAGCCGACCTGATCGCGGCAGGGCGCGAGCGCGAGCAGCGGCTCGCCGAGCGCGTCCGCGAGCTCGAGGCCCGCGGCCCTTCGGGTGCGACACCCTCGACGGACACCCTCGATCCCCGGACGGAGGCGTTGTTCGCACAGCTGCGAGAGAGCGGGGATGCGCCCGAGCCCGCCGCGCCGACGCCGGCGGCTCGCAGCAAGGCGCGCGCCGCGAGCCCGAAGACCCCAGAACCGGCCGAGGCCCCGACGGCTGCGGGCCCGGCCGCCGACCCGCAACCGGCTGCGGAGCCGAGCGCCGACGATCGCATCCGGGCGCGGCG
>JBBECS010000029.1 GCA_040881685.1 Acidimicrobiia bacterium
TGAAGACGAAGCCGAGGTCATCGTCTGACCTGCGAGAAGGTGGTGGAGGTGATGGGACTTGAACCCACGGCTTCTACGTTGCGAACGTAGCGCTCTACCGGACTGAGCTACACCCCCGGAACGGTCCACGCTACCAAAGCGCCTCTCGGCGGCTTCGGGGTCATTGCCGTGCGCGCGTGCGTAGGCTCGCCGCCACGAACCACTACGAACGACTGGGTGTGCGTCGCGAAGCAACGCCGGCTGAGCTTCGTCAGGCGTACCGACGGAAGGCGCTCGACGCGCATCCCGATCGGTTGAGCGACGGCGCGCCCGCTGACGTCATGGCCGCGATCAACGAGGCCTGGAACGTGCTCGGCGATCCGGCGCGGCGGGCGGAGTACGACCGGGCGCTCGTCGCCGAGATGGTTCGGTCTCCGGTTGCACCCCCGGCGCCACCGCCTGCCCACGCTTCGGTGCAGCCGGACGACGACCCCGAGCCGACCTGGGTCGACCTGACCCACAGCCTGCGCACGTTCCGCTGGGCCCTGACCGCGTTCCTCGTGCTCGGCGGAACCCTGCTGCTCTTGATCTTCTTCCTCATCGTCTTCCCTCAGTCCGGGTAGCCCTCCCGGCGGCCGATTTCAGCGTTTCCGCAGGTCGGAGGCCTGTTTTTCACTGTCCCACGGGTGGTCTAGAGTCGAACGTATGTTCGATCTGACCACCCACCTCACTGAGCTTCGGTGCCACTCGGTCGACTGGCTGCGGTCCCGCCTCGACTCGGTCATCGCCGCGCAGCGGTCCCTGAAGGTCGAGGAGCTCGCCCTCCGCCGGGTGCTCGATGAGCGAGGCGACGCCGATCTGGCCGAAGACGCCCTGCGGGGTCGGCACAACGAGTCACCCCGCACCGCTCGCCAGACGCTGGAGATGGCGCGCCGTCTCGAGGCCGTTCCTGCGATCGCCGCCGCGGCACACGCCGGCGCCCTGTCATCGGATCAGCTCGTGCCGCTGCTCCAGGTCGCGACCGCGGCCGACGACGCCGAATGGGCCCGGCGCGCACCCAGCTACTCACCCTTCGAGCTCGAGCGCCTTGCCAGGAACCGCCGCGGCGTGACCGCAGCTGAAGCCGCGGCCCGGCGCGAAGCACGCGAGCTCAAGTGGTGGTGGCGGCGCGACACCGGGATGCTGGCCGTGCGCGGTGAGATCCCCGATGTCGAAGGTGCGCTGGTGCGCGCGGTGTTCGAGCGCATGACCGATCGCATGCGCCCGGCCAGGGGACAACCGTGGGACACCCTCGCCCACCGCGGCGCCGATGCCCTGGTCGATCTCTGCAAGGGCTTCGCCGACGCGAAGCCTGGCCCGCTGCGCTCCCACATCACCTTCCACGTGCCGGCTCACGGACCCGCCGAGGTCGACGGTGTCGCGATCGCCGATGCCACGTTGGCCAATCTCGTCGACGATGCCGCCGTCACCTCGGTCACGGTCGAGGGCGGGCAGCTCTTCGGCGCACGCACCGACACCAGCAGCGTCCCGGCCGAGACCAGCCGCTTCGTGCGCGCCCGCGACCTGCACTGCCGCGTCGGCACGTGCGAAGCGACACTCGGCCTCGAGGAGCACCATCTCATTCCCCGCTGCGAGGGCGGCACCCACGACCCCCAGAACGTGGTGCTCGCGGGCCGCGCCTGCGGGCATCACCAGATGCTCGTCCCCAACGGACCCTGGCGCCTCGAAGGCGACCCTTCCCAACCCGACGGACTCCGCCTCGTACGCGTCGACCAGCTCGCCCGAGCACCCTGAGCCGCGTCACGCCGGAACGGTCCCCGATCGGTCAGGGCGACAGGCATCACTTCCCCACCAGCTCTTTGACAACTTCAGAGCGCGCGGCGGCGAACGCGGTCGTGCGCGAGCGCGAGTCGGCGGAGCCGGCGATCGCGGGTGCTACCAGGAGGCGCTGCGCCGGAGCGCGAGGACGGTCGCCTCGCGGGGCGCCTCCACGCGTGACGGCGCCGTGGCCGGCGGGAACCGGCGCGCCGTGAGGTCGTGCACGTTCGGGAAGTTGGGCACGACCGGGCCCGGACGGGCCGGCATCGGCCGGCGCTCCCCGCCCCTCGAACGCGCCTTGCGCTGGAGGAGCAGGTACACGTAGCCCACCAGCAGCACGTCGGCCAGCAGGTGCAGCACCCAGAATGCGACGCCCGACGAGAACAACGCCATCACCAAGGTGATCCCGACGGCACCGAGCAAGCCGACGAGAACGTCGCGGCGGCGGCGCTGGGCTGGCGACATCCCGCCGGGAACCTGCACGGGGCCGACCGGCGCGCCCGGGTACATCATCGGGGATCCACCCATGGGGCTGACCGGACCCATGATCGGTTGGAGCGCGGGAAGCGACGGGTCGCCGCCGTGCGCGCGGTGCCCGAGTCCCTCACGCATCCGGCCGAAGAAGTCGCTGATGCCCCCGGCCGCCCCCGATTCGGCGCGCGAGCGCAGGATCGGTGGCACGAGCACGGCGGCCCACAAGATCGCCAGTACCAGAATGACGAGAATTGCCAAGACTTCGGCTTCCTCTCCGCCCTCGGGTCGGGTTCGCGGACCGTACCAAGGCACAGCGGCATCCACACGGATGCCGCTGAATGCCGAGCATGGTAGTCGGGATGGGTTCGGAGCGGTCAACCCCCACCCCGAACACCTCCGGAATCCGGCGATGTTCGAGGTTTTTCGGTCAGAACTCCGGGTCGTGGCCGGGTGCGCGCCGGTAGTGGCCGGAGCGCCCGCCGGTCTTCTCCCACAAGGCCAGCTCCCCGATGGTCATGGCCCGGTCGACCGACTTGCACATGTCGTAGACGGTCAGCGCGGCCACGGCGCAGGCGGTGAGGGCCTCCATCTCGACCCCGGTGCGGTCCACCGTGTCGACGTGCGCCTCCACCTCCACGTGGCTCTCCTCGATGCGGAAGTTCACGAGCACCGAGCCCACGAGCAGGGGGTGGCACAGCGGGAGCAGGGTCGGGGTCTGCTTGGCGGCCTGGATCCCGGCGACCCGGGCCACTGCGAGCACGTCGCCCTTGGTGATCGCTCCGGTGGCAATCTTGGACGCCGTGGCGGGCTCCATGAAGACCTTGCACCGGGCCACGGCGCGCCGGTGGCTCGGCTCCTTGGACGTCACGTCCACCATGCGGGCTCGCCCGAGTGGATCGAGGTGAGTGAACTCGGACGCAGTCACGGCGCCCAAGTGTACGGACCAAACCCGTCTCCCGCCCCCTCCTTCCGCCCCTCGAATGGGGGCGGAGCGAGAGCTCCTGGCGGTCTGACCAGGAGCTCGGAGCGACCCATGCGGGAGGAG
>JBBECS010000030.1 GCA_040881685.1 Acidimicrobiia bacterium
GTACGCCGGATCTTGTTCGTGGCACTTCGCTGACCTGCAGAGACGCAGCGAAATCGCTCATGACCTGCGATTTCATTGCTCACTGTTTCGCAGCGTTGCTCACCAGTTCTCGTTGAGCTGAGGACTGATTGAGGACCGAACCGCATCGGTCCATCAGTAGCACAGGCGGTGGCTAACGAGATCTCCTGACGCGGGTTGCGGTCTTCTTGGAGGCGGCCACCTTCATGCTTCGACGCGAAGTGCCAACCAGAGTTGTCCTCCGGTTCCCTCGCACGACGTTGACCTCGAGCTTCCCGCCCACGGACGCGACGCGTGACGATCGGCTCTGGCGACACGTGGCCTTCGATCCAGCGCAGCCGAGAACCTGGAACCCGACGCCTCGTCATCTACATGATGCCGGCGGGGTGAGCGAGCCGCCGTTTCACCGACGGCGACGTCCTCGCGGAGAGCCGAGCTCAGCCCGGGTTCCATGGCCCGACGCCGCCGATGCGATAGACGGCGATGTGGACGATGGAGCCGGGCGGCGGATCGTCGAAGGCCGGGAACTTGACGTCGGGGCCGAGGTAGACGTGCGCGAGCTCCTGAAGCAGCTCGGGTGCGCCGCCCTCGGTGATGCGCGCGGTGCCGTGCACGATGAGGTACTGCTTGAGTCCCGGCGGCTGCACCTCGGTTCCCTCGACGGACAGCACGACACGAGGATCCCGCCGAATGTTCCTGAGCTTCTGACCCGAGCCCAAGTGACCGAGGACGATCTCGTCGCCGTCCAAGCCCACCCACACCACCGAGAGCTGCGGCGAGCCGTCGGCGTTGACCGTCACGAGGTGGGCGAGTTGCCCCGACTCCAGGAGCGAGCGTGCGGATTCCGGGATGGCGACGATGACCGAGTCTTACGCGTCGGCGACACACCGAACGAAGAGCTCGCCCCACTTCTCGAGATGTCGATCCCCGAGGAACTCGTTGCGGGCTCGTTCGCGCGCGGCGGCGCCGAGCCGTGCCGCGAGCGTGGGCGACTCGAGGATGCTGCGGACCGCGCCACCGAATGCCGCGAGGTCGAGCGGATCGTCGATCAGCAGGCCGTGCTCGCCGTCGGCGATCTGGTCGGCGATGCCGCCTACCCTCGAGGCGACGACGGGTCGTGCCTTCCACATCGCCTCGACCACGGTCAGCCCGAAGCCCTCCGCGAGGCTCTTCTGCACGACGACGGTGGCGTGGCGTTGGAGCGCGTTCACGATCGTTGCGTTCTCGTCGGGGTCGTGCATGGGCAGGCACGCCAGGTGCACGCGCGCCCGCGCTTCGTGGGGCAGGAGATGCCGGCGCTGGATGCACTCGTCGAGCACTGCGGCACCTTCGGGGTCGTCCGTGACGCCGGTCACGCTCGGACCGACCAGCATGAGGTGCGCCCCGGCGGTTCCGTCGACGTGTCGCACGAAGCCCTCCATCACTCCGACCATGTCCTTCATGTGATCCCATCGGGAGACCTGCACCACGAGTGGCAGCTCGGGTGGCGGCGGTGGGCCGGTCTGGAGCACGTCGGCGTGGCGCGTGATCGTGCCCGTCGAACCGTCACGGCGTGAGAAGGTGACCGTCGTGGTGGGCGTGCCGGCGATGATGCCGGCGTGGCTCAGGATGGTGTGCACCTCGTCGGGCGAGAGCTCGCGGTTCTTGGTGGAGAACGGATCGATGGACGGCGCGATGACGTGCACGCGCTCATCGGCCATCCACGACGGCGCGAACATGCGGCGAGTGAAGACACAGGCATGCGCGGCATCGACGTAGGCCCGGAGGAAGCGCCATGCGCCCTCGGACCACTCGTTGTGCACGTCGATGCCGACATGGCAACGCCAGATCACGACCGCTCCGGCAGCCGACAGTGCGGGGATGAGGCCCGCCGGTTGAGGATCGTGCACGAGCACAACGTCACCGGGCTTCACCAGAGCGCGGAGCGCGTCCTCGTGCTCGCGCAGCGTGCGCTCGTAGACGACACGCTCCTCGGAGTCGAGGGGTCCACCGTCACCCGCAGTCCCATAGAGGCGGTTGTGGATTCGCTTGGTGATCGCGAAGAACGCGGGATCGCCCTGGATGACGAGCCACCGCACATCGAGACCGGCTCCCCGACCGTAGGCGACGAGCGTCTGGAGCATCTCGGCTACGCCACCGCCGCTCGCGGTGGAGTTGACGTTGAAGATGCGCCGGCCGTGCAACGCCGCCCGCGCTGCGTGCGCCGCCGTCTCGATCACCGCAACCCGTTCCTCGCCGATCACCGGTGCGAGGACTTGCGGGGCGAGCGCGTCGACGACGACCTCGTCGAGCGCGCGGCGACCCGTCACGACCACCAGCAGAGCACGCCCGAACCCGCCGGTTCGACCTCGGTGCATAAGTGGTTGGGTTCGCCGGGAAGGATTGAATGGTGACCGCCACGGACCCTGGCGACATCGGTCGTCGCGTCGCCCATCGTCGCCGCGAGCTGGATCTCAGCCTCGAAGACGTCGCCGCGCGCGCTGCCATGGATCCCGGCTACCTCGAGTATCTCGAGTCCCAACCGGCGCAGCCGACCCCCGCAACGCTGACACGCCTGGCGGTGGCCCTCGAAACGACCCTCAACAGCCTCGTCGGTGGAGGCGTCGACCTGCCCCCCGGACACGACCGCGGCAGCCGCAGCGGGGCGCCGCTCGATCCCTTGACCGAACGCGAGTGCCGCGCGCTCCTCGCGCCGGGCGGCATCGGACGCTTCGTGTTCGACGACGCCCGCGGCCCGGTCGCGCTGCCCGTCAACTATCGGATGGCGGACGGTGACATCGTCTTTCGCACGGCTGAGGTCTCCAGTATCCGCAGCGGCACCGATCGGGGGCGTGTCGGCTTCGAGGTCGACCACATCGACGACGCCCAGCGCCAGGGCTGGAGCGTGCTCGCCACCGGCTACGCACACGAGGTGCACCATGCCGACGAGCTGCGAGCACTCGAGCAGCTCGGCGTCGAACCCTGGGCCGGGGAAGCGCGGCCCGTCTTTCTCCGACTCGAGCCCGCCGTCATCACCGGGCGACGCATCAGCGTCGCCGTCTAAAGAGCACGGGCTCCCCCGAGCTGAGCCGGCCGGAGACTGGGCACGCGAGTGGACAGCACGCTGTCGCACGCACGCGTGCTCTCGCTCGACTGCATCGACAGGTGCTTCTCTGCGTCACACCCATCACTAAGACGTGTAGTCGCCGATGAGGCCAGAGAAGTGGTGGTGAGTCGGCGCGTACGCCGGATCTTGT
>JBBECS010000031.1 GCA_040881685.1 Acidimicrobiia bacterium
TCAACTCGAGGTGCTTGTCGGGCACGTCGAGGTCGAGCGGGTCGCCGTCACGAGGCTGCCCCCGGTCGGGTGTCGCGTCGTAGCGGGTCATCGTTCGGCTCGTGTGTCGCGGCCGGTCACAGGGCCACAGCCGGGTTGTTCCGGGCCGCCGGCGGCGGGCCGCTGTCGGGGGTGTCGTTGGTCGGCGTGTCGGCTGCTGACGTCTGGTCGATGGTGGCGGTTCGGCGGGTGCGCTCGACGATGTAGGAGGTCCGGGCGGTGTCATGGCCGAGCTTGGTGGCGATGAACTCCTCGCCCTGTCGGGTCTGCCCATCGACCTCGTGCTCATAGGTGCGGACGTAGCCCTCGGCGACGAACGTGTCGCCTTTGGCGAAGGCGGCGTAGGCCCGTTCGGCCGTGCGCCGGTAGATGACGAGGTCGTGGAAGGTGGAGTCGAGCTTGGTGAACGACCCGTCGTCGTTGCGGCGGTAGTGCTCTTGGCCGACCTTGGCGTAGAACCGCGCGTCGCCCCCGGTGGTGAACGTCAGCTGCGGGTCGGAGGCGATGAACCCGGTCACAGACTGGCGGGTGCGGATAGCCATCAGGTGTTCCTTCGGTCACGGACAACCCGGACGGGAGTTGCTACGAGGAAGGTGCGACTCCGCTGCCCCAACGGGTCTCGATGGCCGATGCACGGCCAGGTATGCGAGGATCGGCGGCGTGGCCGGAACCTCAGCGATCACCCCACCGTCGCCATCGACCTCGTTCCGACCGTGCAGTTGACGAGCCGACCGCTCAGCACAGGCCCGACGAGTGCGACCAGCGCGTAGTTCTGGGCTACTGCCCATCTCGAATCAGTCACATGCACGCGATGATTCGGCACGGGCTCCGCTAGTTCTTCGAGGTCATGTCGGTTGCCTGTCGATCAGCGACTCCACCCGTTCGAGAACGGCCACGATGTGCCCGCTCTCGAAGGGACGCAGCAGGTGGCCCTCGGTGAATCGATCGGCCCGCAGGTGGACGGCAAAGGAGCATCCGGCACTCCTCGAGCGACGCCTCGGCGAGACGCTGAGGGTCCTCCCACAGCTCCGTACCTCGCTCATGGATTCAGGTGCCCAGTCGAGAACGACGACACCACGTGCAGGTCGTCGAGTAGGCTCGCCGCATGTTGCGTCCACGAAGCTGGATCGAGCCAGCGGGTGAGAGTCCCGTCTGGGTAGGTACCGGAGCGCCCAGTAGCAGGCCCCAGTCTGTCATCGAGAGGTGGCAGGCCGAGCGGGGTGTCAAGAGCCTCTTTGGAGGGAGCAAGCGCGTGGGCTGCGTCCTGCAGCCTCGTCAGATGGACAATCAGGGAGCCGAGCCGCTCATGTCACGGCGAAGGCCATGTCTGCCAGGCCCTGTTCCGGGGTCAGCCTGGCGGGTCCCTGCGGGGTACGGGGAGTTGCACGCGCGCACGGTTCGGTTCGGAAGTGGAGAGGCCCGTCTGCCTGGCCTACGTCGGGCGAAGACCGTTGCGATAAGCCGATGGTGAAACGTGACGGAGGGCAGCGGGAGTCCGACGGGGTCGTAGTACCGATGAGCGGCGTGCAGACAAACGCGCCAGGAGGGAAGGGCCCCGACTTTGGTCACGCGAGCGGAGCAGGTACGCGCAAGGGCATGACCGGGACCGCCCGGTCCAACCACCCCGGCAGGCCATCGCCTGTCGTAGACCTGGGCGGCTTGCCGCCGGCGAAGTCGAACGTGCAACGACTGCAACGCAAGCTATGGGCTGCGGCCAAGCAGTCCCCGGAGCGGCGTTTCCACGCCCTGTACGACCGCATCCACAGAGGTGACGTGCTGTGGGAGGCGTGGAAGCGGGTCCGGACCAACCGAGGCGCTGCCGGCGTCGATAAGCAGACGTTGGCGGAGGTCGAGGCCTATGGCGTCCAGCAGCTGCTGGACGAGTTGGCCGACGACTTGAAGCAAGGCCGTTACCGTCCCGCGCCGGCCAGGCGTGTGGATATCCCCAAACCGCAAGGCGGCGTACGGCCGCTTGGCATCCCCACTGTCCGTGACCGGGTGGTCCAGCAGGCCGCCAAGCTGGTGTTGGAACCCATCTTCGAGGCCGACTTCAAGCCGTCCTCGTTCGGGTACCGACCCAAACGCTCGGCGACCGACGCGTTGGAGACCATCCGTACCGCGTTCCCCAAGGGGAACCGGTGGGCTGCGGAGGCCGACATCGCAAGCTTCTTCGACTCCATCGACCACGCTGTGGTCATGGAGCTCGTCGGGCGGCGGGTGTCGGACCGGCGGACGCTCAAGCTGCTGCGCCTGTGGCTCCAAGCTGGGGTGATGGTCGACGGGCAGTTCCAGGAGACGGTCTCTGGAACTCCACAGGGTGGGGTCATTTCCCCGCTGTTGGCCAACATCGTGCTGCACGAACTCGACCGGCGCTGGCATCCACGCGACGGAGTGCTCGTCCGTTACGCGGACGACTTCGTGGTGATGTGCCGCAACCAGGCGCAGGCTGAGGGTGCGCTCGGCAAGGCCAGGGACATCCTGGCCGGGCTCGGGCTGGAGCTACATCCGGACAAGACGAAAGTTGTTGACCTACGGGAAGGCAGGGAAGGGTTCGACTTCCTGGGCTGTCACTTCCACGCCCGCGTGTCGGGTCGGCTGCTGGAGCGCGGCATCCGCCGCTACTACCTGCACCGCTGGCCGTCACAACGGTCGATGAAGCGGGCACGTGCCAGGATCAGAGCCCTGACCGGCCGTAACCGTATCCACGCAGATCTTCGGGACACGATCGCGTTGATCAACCCGATCCTGCGCGGGTGGGGCAACTACTTTCGCACCGGGAACGCCGCCCGCAAGTTCAACCAACTCGACGAGTACGTGTGGCGGCGGCTGCGACGGTTGCTGGTCAACCGTTACGGCCGCAACCTGCACGCCGGTCGAGCTGACGCTTGGACTCGCGACTGGTTCGTGGAGGAACACGGTCTGCATCGCCTACGAGGAACCGTCCGCTACCCGGGAGCTGCGTAACCATGCCAAGAAGACCATCGGTCAGCCGTATGCGGGAAAACCGCACGTACGGATGGAAAGGGGAAAGCGGAACCGGGTCTGCCTTGCAGACACCGCGCCGCTGACTACCAATGGCTTATTCATACAAATCGGGTGATCGCGACCAGCAGTTCTTGCTGCCGCCGA
>JBBECS010000032.1:0-45858 GCA_040881685.1 Acidimicrobiia bacterium
ACTAGCCCGTCCAGGCGGGGAGCATTGCCTTCATGAAGTCTTCGTCACTCGACGCCCGCCAACCTTGGAGCATGCCGATCGCGAGCGGATCGCAGCCCACACGCAGCGGCGAATCGTCATCGAGGATCGCATCGGCAATCGTGTTGGCTGCATCGGCCGTCGAGGTGATCTGCCCTTCGATGTTGCGTCGGCCTTCGTAGTACCGCTCGGCGACTTCGCGGTACCCCTCGAAGTCGATCGCTTCGGGCGCGCGGTCGGAGCCGGCGAGCATGTCGGTGTCGATGGGACCGGGCATGATCTCGAGCACCCGGATTCCCAGCGGTGCGAGCTCGGCCCGCAACGACTCGCCGATCGCGCTCACCGCGGCCTTGCTCGATCGATATGGGCCGTAGAACGGCACCGGCGCGAGGATCGACGACGACGTCACGTTGCAGACGACCCCGCCGCCGGCCGCGCGCAGGGCTGGGATCGCGCGGCGGGTCACCTCGATGAGACCGAAGACGTTGGTGTCGTACATCTCTCGCCACAGCTCCATCGGCGTTGCCTCGAACGGGGGATGCGGCTTCTCGGTGCCGGCGTTGTTGACGACGACTCGTAACGGGCTGGGCAACGTGATGGAGTCGGGATCCGTCACGTCGAGGCGCTCGACGCGCAGCGTGCCCGCACCGCCCGCGGCTTCGTCGGGGAGCACCGCCCCATCGTCCGGTCGTCGCATGGTGGCAACAACGTCGAAGCCGCGGCGGGCGAGCTCGATGGCTACGGCGCGTCCGATCCCCCGGCTCGCTCCGGTGACGACAGCGGTTCCTTGAGCATCCATGAGGGGCCGAACTCTAGGCTCGTCGCGATGCCGCGCATCGACGTGCCCGATGGTCCCGGTGGGCCTCCCCGTCAGGTGTGGAACTTGCGCCCCGAGCTCGTGCCCACCGTGACTGCGATGATCGACGGCCCGTACAAGCGAAGCCTGTTGCCGGTTCGAGAGCGCGAAGCCGCTCGGATGCGCATCGCCGAGCTGAACGACTGCTCCATCTGCCGTGACTTCCGCGCCCGCTCGGCGATCGCCGGGGGCGCCACCGAGGACCTGTACCAACACGTGGGTGAGGCACACAACCGCGAGGGGTACACGGATCGAGAACGGCTCGCGGTCGAGTTCGCCGAACGCTTCGCGATGGATCACGCCAACATCGGCGACGAATTCTTCAGTCGGTTGCGCAGTGCGTTCGGTGACGACGAGATCCTCGATCTCGCCATCTGTTGCGGTGCGTTCCTAGGCCTCGGCCGAGTGCTCGCCGTCCTCGGGATCGAGGCCGACCAGCCCTAAGCGCGACGAGCCGCCGAGAGGTCAGCGTACGCGGCGAGCAACACCGCGACGGCCGCACCCATGAGCAACACAAGCGAGATGGACGTCGCGTGCGCGACCACGCCGAAGACGAGAACCCCCAATGGCACGGTGCCACCAAAGCCCATGATCCAGAGCGCGATCACGCGTCCTCGCACCGCGTCGTCGATGTGGCTCTGGAGCACGGTCGAGAGCGACGTGATCACCACGAAGTAGGCGTAGCCGAGTGCCGGTGCGATCAGGAACGCCGCCCATGAGACGCGCACCACCGCGAAGCCGGCCAACAGCACGGCGAACGCGAGGAACGCGGGGCGGATGAGCCGTTCCTTGGGGAACGCGGCAAACCACGTACCCACGCTCACGGCACCGAGCGCGGCACCGAAACCGAACACGGCGTAGAGCACGCCGTACTCGACGCTCTTGCTCGGGATGCCGAAGTTCGTCTCCGCGATGGACGGCATCTGACCGATGAAGACGAGCGAGAAGAACGACATCGTGAACAGCGTGATCAGCACCCGCCGAATCAGCGGATCCGCGCGCGCGATCCGGAATCCTTCACCGAGCCGACGAAAGACGCTGTCGTCGCTCTGAGTCGCCGGATGACGTGGGTAGCGCACGACCAGCAATGCGGTGATCGCAAACCCGTAGGTGGCGGCGTTGAGGAAGAACACGGGCGCGACGCCTGCCGTCGTGTAGATCGCCGCTCCGATCGCCGGCCCGATGACCCGGGAGAGGTTCATCTGCACGGACTGGAGCGACACCGCGCCGGGGAGATCGGGCTTGGGTACCAGCGTGGGGAGGATTGCGCTCAGCGCAGGAGCCCCGAGGGCATTCCCGATCCCGATGACGAGCACGCACAGGAAGAGCACGACCCGCGACGGTTGGTCGGACGTCACGATGAGCGCCAACACGATCGAAAACGCGAGCTGCTGCACCTGCGTCAACAGCAGGAGACGCCGCCGGTCCAGGACGTCGGCCAACACGCCGCCGATGTTCGACAGGAACAGCAATGGACCGAGCTGGGCGAAGAACAGGAGGCCGACGTAGGTCTCCGACTTGGTCAGCGTGTATGCGTAGGCGCCGAGCAGCACGTTCTGCATCCACGTCCCGATGTTCGACGCGAAGGTGCCGCTCCAGACGATCCGGAAGTCTCGGTGCGACAGCGCGGCCTGCGCCGTACCGCGAGCGAGGATGCGGTCCCCATCGACCAGCGCATCCGTTGCGTCCTCGGGCGCCGGCTCGGGGGCGTGCAGCGCCATGCCATCGACCCTAGTGACGAGCGCGCCGTCGTCACGGGGTGAATGCGATGTCTATCCTGCGAGGCGATGGCCGGAAACGAGGCCCTGCGCGCCGAGCTCCTCGCACTGGCGGAGCACCCTGGCGATCCCGCCGGCGCAGATCGACTCTGGTCGATCCTCGACGACTACGAAGCCTGGCCGGGCCGTCGGCTCGTCGGCCACGACGGCGAGCACGCCGCGTGGCTGCTCGTGCAGCTCGCCGACACGGACCTCCAACGCCGCGCGCTGGAGCACCTCGAAGCGGCTGTCGACAGCGGCGACGCCGACCCGTCGCACTATGCGTGCCTCGTCGACCGCGTGCGCATGGCCGAGGGTCGCCCGCAAGTGTTCGGATCGCAGTTCGTTGCGGCCGGTGACGATGCCGTCACACCGTGGCCAATCGAGAACCCGCTCGGACTCGACGAGCGTCGCCGGTTGTTCGGGCTCGAACCGCTTGCCGTGCAAGCCCGCCGCATGACCGCGGAGCACAACGCGCACTGAGCGAGCGCGCAGGTCAGCGACCGTCGGGCAGGATCGTGTCCGTCGCGCGCCAGCAGTACCACGCGGCCGCCGTCCGGATCGGGCGGAACACCTCACCGCTCACCTGCAGCTCCTTGGGCGTCGGCATCACATCGAGCCCGTAGAGGATGCCGTAGCCCTTTCGAACACCGAAGTCGTCCACCGGCCACACGTCGAGCCGCCCGAGCTGGAAGATCAAGAACATCTCCGCCGTCCAGCGCCCGATTCCGCGGACGAGGGTGAGCTCGCGCACGATCTCATCGTCGGGAAGACGCCCCATCCGATCGAGCTTCACGTCTCCGGCGAGCACCTTGTCCGCAAGATCGCGGACCGATGCCGTCTTGGCCACCGAGAGCCCAACAGCTCGGAGTCCGTCGACCGGATGCGCGAGCACCGCCTCGGGTGTCGGCGCGCCGTCGAACAAGTCCGAGAAGCGGCCGTGGATCGCCCGCGCGGCTGGGCCTGCGAGCTGTTGGAAGCAGATGGCCCGTGCAAGCTCGGCAAAGTGCGTACGGCGCGGCCGCCCGCGGCGAAGATCGGGCGGCCCGATGGTTTCGATGATGGGACGCATGGGGGCGTGGCGACGAGCGAGCTCCTCGGATGCTTCAACCAGCTCGCGCCGCACGCGCACCAACTACGTACGCTCCAGCACCGCGAGCCGATCAGCTGCGCTTGGCGCCTCGGGGTCGTAGAGCCCTGATGCTTCGAACGCTGCCGTGTCCACCGACCCACGGTATCGGCGCGAACCCTGGGGCTGGGCGGGGGTTCACTACCATCGGCGGTCGTGCGCCGGTCTCCGATCTTCATCGTCGCGCTCGCGCTCGTGGTCAGCGCTTGTAGCGCAGGAGGCGACGACCGTCCGACGCTGTCCTCGCGCCCTTCGCGCTCGTCCACGACGACTACCACGCTGCCCGACTACGTCTCACTCGTCGCTCAGGCACGGGTGCTCCTCCTACAGGTCTACGACTCACCCGATGCGGTCGATCCGTTGCAAAGGCTGCCGAATCCGTGGTTCGTCAACGACGACAAGACCAAGCCGGTCAAGCAGGTCTTCCTCGTGAAGCAGCAGGTCGAGGACTGGTACGAGGTGTACCTACCGATCCGACCGAACGGCACGACCGGTTGGGTCCGGGCGCGCGACGTGACCATCTCCCAGACTCCGTATCGCATCGTCGTGCACCTGTTCTTTCACCGCATCACCGTGTACAACGGCGAGTCGGTTCTGCTGCAAGAGCCGATCGCAGTCGGGAAGCCCTCCACTCCCACGCCTCCTGGCACGTACTACCTCCGGGTCCTCCTCAAGGCGCCGAACCCCAACACGGTGTACGGGCCGTACGCCTATCCCCTCTCGGGTCACTCCGACGTGCTGACGTCATTCAACGGGGGTGATGGTGAGCTCGGGATCCACGGCAACAACGACGAGTCGGTGCTCGGCCAGAGTGTCACGGCCGGCTGCGTCCGGATGAGCAATGCGAGCATCACACGGCTCGCGCCGATGATCCCCCTCGGCACCCCGGTGGAGATCCGACCGTGAACCGCCGCGCGCGACGCGCGTTCGCGCTCGTGCTGCTCACGTGCTCGCTCATCGGCGTGGTTCCGGCCGGCGCCGCGATCAGCGAACGGCGGCTCCCGCCACCCGACCGGGAAGACCTGGTGCGGATCTTCGACCCGAAGGTCGAGGACCTCGGATTCCGGACCACGCGTGCTCGTCTCCAGAACCTCGACACGTACGCGATCGACCCCCGGGGTCGTCACCTGGCCATCTACCTCGAACCGATCGGTGACGAGTTCACCGACGCCGCGTACGTCGCGGCGGTCACCGAGACAGCGGAGGTCTTCCTCCCGCTCGTGTTCAAGCGTTGGAAAGGCCTCAAGAGCTTCGACGTGTGTCTCGAGCCGCTCCCGGCAGAGGACGCCAGCGAGGAGCCGGCGCCGATCACCCAGCTGCTCGTGACGCGACCGGGCCTCGACGACGTCGACTGGAAGCACGCCGCACTCGCCGACCTGATCGCCGCTTCGAACAAGTACGAATCGAAGGAGTCCGCCGAACGCGCGGTGTATCTGTACTTCGAACCCCGCCTCGACACGCAATCGGAGCTCGTCGGCGCGCGCGAGGTCGCACGCCTGCAATAGCTCGCCGCGTGGCGGGTTTGACGGGCGATTGGTACCGTGCCGCCCGTGCAGATCGACGGTTCGACCATCCTCGTCACTGGCGCATCATCTGGCATAGGCGCCGCGCTGGCTCCGATGCTCGCGGCGAAGGGCGCGACCGTGGGCATCGTCGCGCGACGCAAGGAGCGACTCGAAGAGGTCCTTGCACGCTGCCGCGAGCACGCCCCCGGATCGCAGCTCTGGGCGGTCGACCTCGGCGACCTCGACGCGGCCGAACGCGTCGTCCTCGAAGCCTGGGACGCGTTCGGTGGTCTCGATTGCCTGGTGAACAACGCGGCGATCCCCAAGCGCACGCCGATGGCTCGCCTCACGAAGGAAGAGGTCGACACCGTCATGCGCGTGAACTTCACATCGCCGGTGCGCATGACGCTCGCGGTGCTCCCCCGTTGGCTCGAACGGGGCAGTGGTTGCGTCGTGAACGTGTCGAGCATGGGTGGGCGCTTGGGCATCGTGCACGAAGGGGCGTACTGCGCCTCGAAGTTCGCCCTCTGTGGCTGGAGTGAGGTCATGGCCATCGATCTTCACGGCACCGGCGTCGAAGTGAAGCTCGCACTCCCTGGCCCCATCGAGACCGAGATCTGGGACCTTCCCGACAACGAGCCCGCACTGTACGAAGGGCCGTTCGTTCCCGCCGAAGAGTGTGCCGCGAGCATCTGCGAAGCGATTCAGGGCACCGGGTTCGAGTACTACGTGCCACCCGAGTTCCCCGGAGGTGCTGGTCGCCAGCACGACATCGTCGTCGGCAAGACCAGCAATGTGGATGCGTTCCTCGACGCCATCGCACAGATGGCCAAGGGATCCTGACCGAGCGGTTGACTGATGACGGACCGCCTCTACTTCCGACAGCTCCTCGCCGGGCGCGACTTCGCGACCGACGACCCGGTCGCCCGTCAGATGGTCAACTTCGTCTACCTCATCGGTGACCGCGAGAAGGGCGAGGCACTCGCGGTCGACCCGGCGTACGGCGTCGCCGAGCTCGTCGACCTGTTGAGCACGGAGGGTCTGCGGCTGACGGGAGTGCTCGCGACGCATTGGCACGCTGACCACGTCGGCGGCGATCTCATGGGCTACCCCATCCAGGGGATCAAGGACCTCGTGGGGCGCGACGACGTGTCGGCGCCGGTGCACATCCAGGGCCCCGAAGCCGAGTGGGTGAAGAAGTTCACCGGCGTGTCCGACTCCGACCTCGTGCTCCACGAGAGCGGCGACACCGTGATGGCCGGCGACATCCCGGTCACGCTCATGCACACTCCCGGGCACACCGCGGGGAGCCAGTGCTTCCTCGTGGACGGCAAGCTCGTCGCGGGTGACACGCTCTTCCTCGACGGTTGCGGCCGCACCGACCTTCCCGGCGCCGACCCCGACGCGATGTTCGACAGCCTCACGAAGCGATTGGCCGTCGTGCCCGACGACACCGTCCTCTACCCCGGTCACCTCTACTCGCCCGAACCGTCCGCCACGATGGGCGAGACCCGCCAGCGCAACTACGTATTCCGCTTCCCCACTCTCGAGCAATGGCGAATGATGTTCGGGTGAGGTTGCTGCCCGACCGCCTCGACTCCCCCGAGGGTGCAGGGCTCGCCGCGGCGCACCTCGCCGAGATGGCGCATCGGTACGGGGCCGAGGACGAACAGGACGGCCTCGAGCCGGATCAGCTCGCTCCACCGCATGGCGCGTACTTCATCGCGTGGCTCGACGACGTGGCCGTGGGTTGCGGTGGGCTGCGCCGGATCGACGACACCACAGGTGAGATCAAGCGCATGTACGTGACAGACAGTGCCCGCCGCCGCGGCGTCGCACGCACCGTGCTCGAAGAGCTCGAGCGCACTGCGGGCACGTTGGGCTACGAGCGGTTGATCCTCGAGACCGGGACGTTGCAACCCGAGGCGATCGCGCTCTACGAAGCGCACGGCTTCGAGCCGATCGAGCCGTATGGCGTGTACAAGAACTCCCCGCTCAGCCGCTGCTTCGCGAAGGATCTCTGACTAGCTCGGGTCGAACAGCACCGGGATGGACTCGGGACCGCGGAACGCCAAGCCTTGGATCTCGGGCGCGGGCTGGTCGGGATCGAGGCGGAGATTCCGCAGCCGACTCAGGATGCAGTCGAGGCCGACACGCAGCTCGAGGCGCGCGAGGTGCATGCCGAGGCACTGGTGCTGGCCGGTGCCGAACGCCATGTGGTTGAGCACCGGGCGGTCGAGGTCGAACTCGTCAGCGTTTTCGTAGCGCCCCTCGTCGCGGTTCGCCGACCCCGTGATCACGCTGATCGCCGCGCCCTTGGGCACAGGGCAGCCATTGACTTCGAGGTCATCGGTCGCGCAGCGACTCACCTGGGTCACCGACGACTCCCAGCGCAGCGTCTCCTCGATGACCTTCGGCATGAGCGACCGATCGGCCAGCACGCGCTGCATCACGTCGGCGTGCGTGAGGAGCGCGGTGAGTGCGTTCCCCATCACACGGAAGGTCGTCTCGGCGCCGGCGGGGAGCAACAGGCGGAGGAATCCGTAGATCTTCTCGTCGGTGAGCTTCTCGCCGTCGATCTCCGCGTGCACGAGATCGCTGATGAGGTCGCCGGTGGGGTTCACCCGGCGGTCCTCCACGATCGGAGCCAAGTAGTCGCGCATCGCTCGTGAGGCCGCCATGCCCTCCTCGGGGTGCATCGGCCCGCCGTTGATCAGCTCCGACCACTGGTGGAACTGCGCCGCATCCTCGAGCGGGACTCCCACGATGCCGCAGATCACCTGGACCGGGTATTTGCTGGTGATCGCCTGCACGAGGTCGGCGTTGCCGAGCGGCGCGATGGCGTCGAGGAGGCGGTCGATCGTCGGGCGTACGAGCGCGTCGTCCCACTTCTCGAGTTGCGAAGCACGGAATGCGTGGGCAACCAGACCCCGGTAGGCGCGGTGCTCCTGCCCGTCCATCGCAAGGATGAGCTCACCCATGTACTGCCCGATGTGCTCGGCGTTGATCGACGATGACACGCGCTCCGTGTCGCGCAGCACCTGCTCCACGTCGGCGAAGCGCGTCACCACGAACGTCGGGCGGTCGGTGAACGAGGTGGTCATGGCGCGGGTCTGGAAGACCGGGCACTCGTCGCGCGCCTGGGCCCACAGAGGGTAGGGCTGGCCGGTCATGAAGTCGACGTCGACATCGAACTGGGGTGCTTCGGCGTCGCTCTTGGTCACGGTCCCCTCCACGCAGCCTGGTTTCCTGACACGGTAGTCAGGTTCGCCACCGTGGTCAGCGGTACCTCCTTCTCCGCTCTCGGCGCTGCGCGCCGGGCCGCTCGGGCCACGGCTACCTGCGTCGCGGGGTACCCGCGCCGCGATCGGTAGCCTCACACCGTGCCGGCACAGGGAACCGACCCGTTCGCGGAGACCGAGGATCAGCAATCGCTGCGCGCGCTGGCCCGTGAGGTCGCCGATCGCGATCTCGCCCCCAACGCACGCCACTGGGACGAGACCGAGGAGTTCCCACAGGGGTCGTGGGACGCGCTCTGCAAGGCCGACCTCTTCGGGATCACCATCGACGAGCGCTACGGCGGCATGGGGATGGGCGACATCGAGGCGGCCATCGTCCTCGAGGAGCTGGCCCGCGCCGACGTGTCGAGCGCCATCCTCGCCCAGCTCATCTTCAACGGACCGCCGCGCGCCATCCAGCACCTCGGCAAC
Organism: Acidimicrobiia bacterium; assembly: GCA_040881685.1. NCBI lineage: Bacteria > Bacillati > Actinomycetota > Acidimicrobiia > Acidimicrobiia bacterium. The sequence continues at coordinate 8,976 of JBBECS010000032.1, forward strand.
GACGCGATGAAGGAGCGCTGGTTACCTCTCGCGGCGAGCGGGGAGGCGCTCTTCTCGATCGGCATCAGCGAGACCGAGGCTGGCTCCGCGGTCACGCACATGCGAGCGAAGCTCACGCCCGACGGCGACGGCTACCGCCTCAACGCGTACAAGAACTACTGCACCGGCGGTCACAAGGCGCGCTGCTGTCTGGTGTGGTGTCGCTTCCCGGGCAGCGAGGGCGCACGCGGGATCGGCGCGGTGGTCGTTGACCTCGAGTCCGAAGGTGTCACGGTCGCCGGCACGCACGTGAAGATGGGTCTTCGGGGCACGAGCGAGGCCGAGCTCGCGTTCGAAGACGTGTGGATCGCGCCAGACGACGTTCTGCTCCCCGGCGAGGCCGACAACTCCGAGGCGTTCAAGACGCTCATCTCGCACATCAACCATGAGCGCTGTGGCAACGCGGCGATGTGCGTCGGTGCGGCACAGGGCGCGCTGGAGTACGCGGTGCGGTACATGAACGAGCGCACCGTGGGCGGCCGACCGATCGCGGAGTACCAGGGGCTGCAATGGAAGATCGCCGACATGGCGACCCAGCTCGAAGGCGCGCGCCTGCTCCTCCAGCGCGCGCTCCACCTCGCCGGGCCCCACGGCACTCCACCGGCGCTCGAGACCGCGATGGCCAAGACCGCGGCGAATCTGGCCGCCAAGTTCGTGTGCGACGAGGCGATCCAGCTGCTCGGCGGCTACGGGTACAGCCGCGAGTACCCCGTCGAGCGCGCCTACCGAGACATCCGCGGCCTGTGCATCGGCGCCGGCACCATCGAGATCCAACGCAACTTCATCGGCTCCCAGGTCGTGCGCGGTGCCAAGACCGGCAGCCCCGGCTGGATCTGAGGTCAGTGACCGCGAGATTGCGTCGCTGCGCCGCAACTATTCCGGTGCAGCGACGCAAGAACGCAAGATGAGCCGACTCCGGCCGACGTACACGCACCCGGAAGCGACGGCGTACCGCGCGCCGGGCGGGCCGTGGGACATCCCATCGCTCGATGCGGCCGTAACCGAAGCGGCTCGCGGAAGCGACGGCATCCTGCTCGCCGACGACACGTCGGACATGACGTTCGACGGTGTCGCGCTCGAGGCTGGTATCGGCGCGCTGGCTGGCGGGCTGCGAGCCGCGGGTGTTCGGCGCGGCGACGTGGTCGCCTGGCAGGCACCCAACTGGCACGAGGTCGTGTTGCTGTACCGCGCGTGTTGGCGCCTGGGCGCGATCGCGGGACCGATCCACCACCTGGCCGGCGACGCGGACATCGCCGCCATGCTCCGCGTACTCGAGCCGAAGGTGTGGCTGCCCCCTGAGGAGATCCGCGGGTCAACGGCGCGCCTCGCGAGCCTGCTCGACGGCGCCGCGCCGGTCACGCGGTCGGCCGCGCGCCCGTCGGACCTCGCCGCGGTGCTGTTCACGTCGGGTTCAACCGGCGGTCCCAAGGCCGCGTTGCACACGCAACGCGGACTGGCGTACAAGGCAGGCGTCATGGCGCGCGCGCACGCCTTGACGCCGAATGACGCGGTGCTCATGCCGGCTCCCCTCGCCCACGTGTCGGGCTTGTTGAATGCCGTGCTCGTGGCGGGCGTCGTGCCCATGCGCACTCACCTGATGGCGCGGTGGGATCCCGAGGCCGCGCTCGACATGATCGAGCGAGAGCGCATCACGTTCATGATCGGCCCCCCGACCTTCTTCGTGTTCCTGATGGACGCGCCCGGCTTCTCGACGAACCGAGTCTCGTCGCTCCGGCTCGTGTCGAGCGGTGGCGCGGGCGTGACACCCGCGTTCGTCAACGAAGCGAGCAAGCGACTCGGGTGTCTCGTGAAACGAACGTACGGTTCGACCGAGGCTCCGACCGTCTCCACCAGCACGGCCGCCGACCCGGTCGAGCGCGCCCGTGAGACCGACGGGCGCAGCACCGGTGCGCGCCTGCGGGTGAGCGATCCCGCAACCGGCAGAGAGTGCGCCACGGGTGAATCGGGCGAGCTCTGGCTGCGCGGTCCCGAGCTCTTCGTGGGCTATGCCGACCGGGCTCAGACGCGCGCCGCCATCCAGCGCGGCTGGTTTCGCACCGGCGACCTGGCCACCGTCGACGCGGACGGATGGCTCACGATCGTCGGGCGCATCAAGGACGTCATCATCCGCGGTGGCGAGAACATCGCGGCGGCCGAGATCGAGGCCGTGCTCGAGCGGCATCCCGACATCCGCCACGCCGTGGTCGTCGGCTATCCCGACGACCGCCTCGGCGAGCGCGTGTGCGCCTTCGTCGTCGCGTCGCGCCCGTTCGACCTCGACGCGTGTCGCACCTGGTTCGAGCAGAGCGGCTTGGCGCGCTACAAGACGCCGGAGCGCGTGGAGCAGCTCCACGAGCTCCCACTCCTCGCGGCGGGAAAGCCCGACCGAGGCGCGCTTCGGACACTGGCGGCCACCAGCCCTTAGCTGCGGGGTGACGGCCGCGCGGCGCGGTCAACCAGTGGGGTGCTCGATGTCGAACCCGCCCTCGACCTCGGGGTCGGGATCGATCCCGCCTGGGTCGAAGGGCTGGCGCTCGATCGCCGGTCCCTCATCACCGGTACCGGAACTGCTCTCGCTCTCGGTGTCTGGCGATTCGGTGGCCGACGGGCTGTCGTCGGATGTCGAAGCCGACGCATCAGCCGGAGGCGTCGACGCGTCATCCGCACCGTCCTCGACCGTCACGGACTCGGTCGCGTCGGGAGCAGTGGTCGACTCATTCGCACCGACCAACAATGCGGCCCCGCCGCCGACCGCCGCGCTCAATGCGAGCGCCGCCACGATCGTCACGACGCGTGACGAACGGTGCGGAACGTCGTTGGCCCTCGGTGCATGGTCACCCTCGGTCTGGTCCACCTTGGTCTCGTCCGTCGTGTCCATGTCGCAGCTCCTCTCACTCGTTTCGCTGGTCACTCGTCGAACGGGAGCCGCGGCTTGTCGCCGTCAGCTCGATGGCCGGTACGCCCAAGCGCACCTGGGAAGTCGTGCGCGAACGCATCCGCCGCGTCCTCGAACGTCCACACGTGGAACATCAGCGGCGGGTTCCCTGCCCCCTCGCCGCCAGTTGCGGCGGGACAGTCAGGGTGCGCGACCGGGCAGCCCATCGCGGAGTGGTCGTGCCAGACCGTCAGCGGGCCGCCGGGTTGCGGCGGCTCGTCGGCCTGCGTCACCCAGACCGCGCCCAGCAGCGTGGCCTGATCGTCGTCGACGAAGTACATGAGGCCCGACGGATGGTCCGGGTCGAGTCGTGCGCCGTTCACGCCCGACTTCATGTAGTGCTTGATCGTGAGCCCCGCGCTGCTCGGGCTCTCGACGTAACCGTCGTCGAGCGCGACTTCGAGGTCCTCGTACTCCGCGATTCCTTCAACGACATCGTCGGAGAACGCCTCGGCGTTCTCGTGGTCCTCGTCCGTGGGCTCGCGACCTCCGGTCGAGTCGTGGATCACGAGCCCGTGGTCGTCGTGGGTGGTCTCGTCCGACAAGCCCGACTCCGAGCCCGAGCTCGTGCCCGAGCCGTGGTCATGGTCGCTGTCGTCACCTTGGTTGCTGTCGTCGCCTTGGTCGGTGTCGTCGTGGTCGTGTGCGCTCATTGCCGCGCCGGCTGAACCGCCAGACGCAACGAGCACGACTCCCGTCGTGCCGCCGAGCATCAACGCGCTCAGTGCGACGCTCAACAACCGCGCCTTTCGGAATGCCATCTCCGTTCTCCTTCTCCATTGCCTCGCACGCTGCGGGCTGGATACCCCGTCCGCGTCCGCTTCCTCGGTCAGAGGTGGTTGCTTCACTCCGGAGCGTGCGGTACGTGTCGCGTGCCGTTGTGAGCGCCGGGTCATGGCTTCGCGAGCGGAGCCTGAGCGGAGGCTGAGAGACGACGCCCGTCGCGTACCCTCGACCCATGCGGTACGGCCAAATCGTGCGGATCGCCGCCTGCGCGGCAGCTGTGCTCGCCCTTGGGTTGTCACGAACCGCAGACGCGGCGATGCCAGCGGTGCATCCGAGACTCGCGTCGGTTACGAGCTTCGCGTTGGCGCTCGGTGACGAAGCGCAACACGTCCGTCGGCTCGACCAGCTTGCCGAGTTCGACCTCGTCGTCCTCGACGGCGAGCACGCGTCGCGCTCGCTGATCGATGGTCTGCATGCGCAGGGTGCGCTCGTCCTCGGCTATCTCAGCGTTGGGACCGTCGAGCGTGGTCGGGCATGGACTCGTGACGCGAAGCCATACCGCCTCGATCATTGGGATGACTGGGACGAGTGGTTCGCCGAGACGTCAGATCCTGCCTTTCGCACCCTGCTCAGAGAGACGGTCGCGCCGGCGATCCTGGACCGCGGGTTCGACGGCTTGTTCCTCGACAACGTCGACATGGTCGCGAACCACCCTCGGCAGCGGGCCGGCATGGAGCAGCTCGTTCGCGAGCTCTCCGCGCTCACCCACGCGCGCGGCGGGGTGCTGTTCGCACAGAACGGCGAGGAAGTAATGGACTCGCTGCTGGGCGCCCTCGACGGGTGGAACCGCGAGGATGTCACCGGTACGTACGACTTCGACACCGGGCGGTACGTCGAACAAGGCAGGCAAGACGTACGCGCAGCACAACGGGCGCTTCGAAGCATCGCGGGCCGCGGTCTGCTCGTGACAGCCACCGACTACTTCGCACGAGGCGACGAGGTCGAGGCACAACGCGCGACCCGGAATGCGTGCGCTGCCGGCGCCCTGTCGTATGTGTCCGACATCGGACTGAATCGCGTGCCATCGCACCCGACCCGGTGCCAGGACCTCTAGATCACACTCTCCCCTGCTTCGACCCGCGAACGCAGGAGGCCGGCGAGGCGCTCGCGATGGAACACGGCGTCGCCGAAGGTGACCTGATCCAGCTGGCCCCGCTTCATGAACAGATGGAGATCGTGCTCCCAGGTGAAACCGATGCCACCATGCACCTGGAGTGCCGACGCCATCACGCGCTTGGACGCGTCGGAGCACCACACCTTGGCCGTGGATGCGGCGATCGAGGCTTCCGGATCGGCAGCACCGATGCACCACGCGGCCCAGTATGACGTCGAGCGCATCCCTTCGACGTCGACGAGCATGTCCGCGCACCGGTGCTTCACCGCCTGGAAGCTTCCGATGGGACGGCCGAACTGCACCCGGTCTTTGGCGTATTCGACCGCCATCTCCAGCGCGCGCTCCGCACCACCGAGCATCTCCGCAGCCGCGAACGTGGCTCCGCGATCTACGAGCGCGCTGACCGCCAATGCGTCTCCGAGCGCCGTCGCCGGTGCAGCGTCGAAGGCGAGCCATCCGACTTCACGCGTCCGGTCCATGGCCGGCTCGCGTGCCGGTCGGCCGTGCACTTCGAGGTCGATGGCGAACAGACCCGGGCCGTCAGGCGTGGCGGCGACGACGACGGCCACCGCCGCCGACGGGGCGTACGGCGCGGGGTCGGCCCGGCCCGTCAGCTGCCATCCGTCGCCAACCCGCTCGGCCCGCACCGCGTCGGGCCGCTTGCTCCACGCGGCACATCCGATGCCGCTGGCACCGAGCAGGCGCTCGACCCACTCGGTCTCGCCGGCGTCGGCGAGCGCGCCGAGCGCAAGCACCGTCGACGCGACCGGGGCCGGCGCCGCATGGCGCCCGACCTCCTCGAGGAGCACTGAGACCTCGACGGTCCCGAGGCCGAGCCCGCCGAGCGACTCGTCGATCGCGACGCCAGGCCAACCCTGCTCCGCCATCGCCGTCCAGAGATCCGCGTCGAACCCCTCGGAGGCTTCGACCACGGCCCGCACGCGCACCGGGTCGGCAACACCGTCGAGCAGGTCGCGGGCGCCGTCGCGCAACGCGAGCTGGTCGTCCGACAAGTCGAAGTTCACGACGGCGGAGGCTACCGGACCACCGTCGATGCCTTCGGAGGCGCCGCTAGGCTGAACGGTCGGCAGAGAGGAACACATGGCCGACCAGCCGGTACACCTGCGTCACGGCGAAACGGAAGTCGATCTCCCGCTCGTTCGCGGCACGGAGGACGAGCTCGGGATCGACATCTCGAAGCTCCGCGCCCAGACCGGGATGATCACACTCGACCCAGGTTTCATGAACACGGGCGCGTGTGAATCGTCAATCACGTTCATCGACGGTGAAGAAGGCATTCTCCGGTACCGCGGGATCCCGATCGAGCAGCTCGTAGAAGGCCACCAGCCTTCGTTCCTCGAGACGTCATACCTGCTGATCTACGGCGACCTGCCCAACCGCGAGGAGCTTGACGACTTCCGCTACGGCATCCGCAAGCACACGCTGCTGCACGAGGACGCCAAGCGATTCTTCGACGGCTTCCCGAAGGACGCCCATCCGATGGGCGTGCTGGCGTCGGTGGTGAGCGCGCTCTCCACCTTCTATCCCGACAGCATCAACCCGCACGATCTGGACCAGGTGCAGCTGTCCATCATCCGGCTGATGGCCAAGCTCCCAACGATCGCCGCGTACGCGTACAAGCGATCGATCGGTCAGCCGTTCCTCTATCCGAACAACTCGTTGGACCTCATCGAGAACTTCCTCACGATGATGTTCGCGGTTCCCTCCGAGCCCTACGAGGTGAGCCCGACGGTTGTCCACGCGATGAAGCAGCTGCTCATCCTCCATGCCGACCACGAGCAGAACTGCTCGACGTCGACCGTCCGTCTGGCCGGCTCCAGCGACGCCAACCTCTTCGCTTCGATCTCTGCTGGCATCAACGCCTTGTGGGGTCCGCTGCACGGCGGCGCCAACCAGGCCGTCATCGAGACGCTCGAGCGCATCCAGGCCGACGGAGGCGAGATCGCAAAGTACGTCGCGAAGGCAAAGGACCCCGAGGACACGTTCCGGCTCTCCGGGTTCGGGCACCGCGTCTACAAGAACTACGACCCTCGGGCCCGCATCCTCCAGGTCACGGCCGACCAGATCATCGAAGAGCTCGGCACGACCGATCCGTTGTTGGAGCTCGCGCGCGAGCTCGAGCAGGTCGCGCTCAAAGACGACTACTTCATCGAACGGCGCCTCTACCCGAATGTCGACTTCTACTCGGGGTTCATCTACCGGGCCATGGGCTTCCCCGTGAACATGTTCACCGTGCTCTTCGCGATGGGACGACTTCCTGGCTGGATCGCCCATTGGAAAGAGATGATGGAGAACCCGGACACGAAGATCGGCCGACCTCGCCAGATCTACACCGGCCCGACCGAACGCAAGTACGTCCCAGTGGACGCGCGCGACTGATCTTGTTGGGGCGGGCGTAGCGACCGCAGGGAGCGGAGCACGCGCTGCGAGCGAAGCGCGCGTCGAACGTCCGGAAGGCGGCGCCGGGTATCCCGGCGCCGAGTGAGACTGCCAAACGGACATGAAGCGAAGCAGAAGTAGCGGACCGGGAGCAGCGCAAGAGAGATGGATCTGAAACCTACGAGTGACGAGGCCGCGCTGCGCGCCGAGTTCCGAGCCTGGTTACGGGAACATCTCCCCTGGGAGTACGGCAAGGGGCTCCCGCCTCGCTTCGACGACTTGGCCGACGAGGTGGCGTTCGGACGCGACTGGCAAGCGAAGCTTGCCAGCGGTCGATGGGTCGGCGTGCCGTGGCCCGAGGAGTACGGCGGCCGCGGCGCCGGCGCGGTGGAGCACTTCATCGTGACCGAAGAGCTCGCGCGCGCCCGTGCGCCCGAGCTTGTCGGTCGCATCGGCATCAACCTGGTCGGCCCCACCCTGCTCGCGCACGGGACCCCCGAGCAGCGGCAGCGTTGGCTGTCCAAGATCCTCCCGGCGCAGGAACTGTGGTGCCAGCTGTTCAGCGAGCCGGGAGCCGGAAGCGACCTCGCTGCGGTCGCCACCCGAGCGGTGCGCGCAGACAACGGTTGGGTCGTCAACGGTCAGAAGGTCTGGACGAGCTACGCGCAGTTCGCCGACTGGGGACTGTGCCTCGCGCGGACGAACCCTGACGTCCCCAAGCAGCAGGGCATCACCGCGCTCGCCATCGACATGCGCGCGGCCGGCGTCGAGGTACGGCCGCTGCGCCAGATCACCGACGAGACCGAGTTCAACGAGGTGTTCTTCGCCGATGTGTTCGTGCCCGACGACCAGGTGGTCGGGGCGGTCGACGCGGGCTGGCGCGTCGCCAACTCCACACTGACGCACGAGCGCGGCATCAATCCTCGCCAGCTCGTGATCCATGTGCAGCTGCTCGAGGAGCTGTTGCGCCTCGCGCTCGAATCCGACGCCTTCGATGATCCGCGGCTTCGTCCGCGACTCGCGCAAGCCGCGGTGGAGGTGCGCCTGTTCCAGTTGCACAACTGGCGCACACTCTCTCGAGTGGCAAAGGGTGAACCACCGGGTCCCGAGGGCAGCGCGCTCAAGCTCTACTGGAGCGAGATGAGCAAGCGGCTGCACGACACCGTGATGGCCGTACTCGGGCCGGCGTCGCCGTTGTGGCGTGGGGCGGACGGCAACCCGGGCGGTGGTGAGTGGCAGCGGTCATGGCTCTACTACCAAGCGTCGTCGATCTGGGCCGGCACGAACGAGATTCAGCGCAACATCCTCAGTGAACGCGTACTCGGTCTGCCCCGCGAGCCGAAGCCCGAGCCGGCGCGTGCCGGGTAGCGTCGTGAAACTCGGAGGAGTGCACATGCGCCGTACCTGGATCTTGATCACCGTCGCGTGCACGTGGTTCGGACTCGCGGCGACCACGGCCGCCGCGAGCGCGACGCGTGGCGTGGACGACCTGCCAGTGCTCCAAGAAGAGGACCTCGGGCGCGATTACCTGGTCTCCGGCGAGCCGACCGTCAGCGCCACGACGAACCAAGTCGTCATCGACGGCGACGAGTGCACGCAGAGCATCGGACCGATCCCAGATCTGGAAGAAGCCGTGATCGTCCTGTTCGGCAAGGAAGGCTCCGACACGCCGCTGTTCAGTGAGGCAAGCACGACGTTCGCCACGGCGCGCGCGGCGAAGGCGTCCTTCAGGGAACGGAGCCAGGGCGTCGCCGATGCCATCGAGTGCGGCACCGTCGACGTCCTCCGCCCCAATACCGAAGAGGTGCTCACGACGCAGACCTACGACAAGGTCCCATTCCCCAAGATTGGGGATCAGACGCTCACGGTCACGGTGAGTTTCGAGAACACTTCGGATATCGGCGTCACCGTGATGTTCAGGTCGGGGACCTCGGTCGTCTTCCTCAACTCGTTCGCCATCGGTGAGGGGCCCACCGTCAAGCAGCTCAAGGCGATCGCGAAGAAGGCGAAGAAACGCCTCGCCGCCGAGGCCTGACGTTGGCCGGTCCGCTCGACGGCCTGCGCGTGCTCGATCTCGGCACTCGCATCGCGGCGCCGTTCTGCGCGGGACTCCTCGGCGAGCAGGGCGCCGAGGTCATCAAGGTCGAGCAGCCCGGGAAGGGCGACTTCATGCGCGAGATCGGCCCGTTCGTGTCCGACGCGAACGGCACCGAGTACTCGCTCTTCTGGGCCGTGGAGGGGCGCGGGCGCAAGAGCGTCACGATCGACCTGCGGCGCGAGGAAGGCCAGGGGCTCTTTCGTCGGCTCGCGGCCACGGCCGACGTGGTCGTGGAGAACTTCCGACCCGGCACGTTGGAGCAGTGGCACATCGGACCCGGCGACCTTGACGAGCGCGTCGTGATCGTTCGCATCAGCAGCTTCGGCCAGGACGGACCCAACTCGCACCGACCCGGCCTCGATCGGGTCGGCATCGGGTACGGCGGCCTTTTGCACCTCACCGGCTATCCCGATCAGCCACCCGTTCGCGTCGGGGTCACGATCTCCGACTACCTCACGGGCGTCTTCAGCGCGCACGCCGCGGTGGCTGCGCTGTACGCGCGCGATGCCCGGAACGGATCTGGCGCCGTGATCGACGCCGCCTTGTACGGTGCGGTGCTCCGGATCCTCGAGTGGACGCTTCCGGCATACGGCAAGCTCGGCATCGTTCGGAACCGCCAGGGCAACCGGCTCGAGAACTCGGCTCCACTCGACAACTACCCCACCACCGACGGGAAGTACGTCTGCATCGTGGCTGGGTCCGACGCCAACTTTGCGCGACTCTGCAAGGCGATGGACCGCTCGGACCTCGTGAGCGAGCCCCGCTTCGCGCGCCTCGCCGACCGCGCCGAGCACGGCGACGAGATCAACGGCATCGTCGCCGACTGGACGAGCACCCTCTCTGCGGCCGAGATCGAAGAACGCTGCGTAGAGCACGACGTCCCGGTCGCAACCGCGTACACCGCAGCCGATATCTTCGCCGACGCCCACATCTCGGCCCGCGGTGATCTGGTGACGGTCGACGACCCGAGCGTCGGCCCGCTTCAACAGCAAGCACCGTTCCCTCGCACCGTCGGTCAGCCCGTCGTCGTACCCGCAGGTGCACCTCGCCTCGGCGAGCACACGCGTGAGGTGCTCGGCTCATTGGGCGTGAGCGACGACGAGCTCGATGCGCTCACGTCCGAAGGGGTCCTGTGAGCACGGCCACCCGCGCCGTCCACGACGCGCTGTTCCGACTCGACGACGACGGCGCGATCAAGCTCCTGGGCGGGTTCTCTCCGTCGAGCGGCAAGCACCACTTCCCGCTCCTCCCCGCCTGCCCGTACACGGGCGCGGACGACGTGCAGCCCGTGGACCTCTCGGACCACGGGACCTTGTGGGGCTGGACGGCAGTGACCACCGCGCCTCCCGGCTACGAGGGGGACGTGCCGTTTGGGTTCGGTGTGGTCGAGCTGCCCGAAGGCCTGCGCGTCATCACCCGGATCACCGAGTCCGACCCGGCGCGGCTGGAGTTCGGCATGCCCATGCACCTCGTCGTCGCGCCGCTCAACACCGACGCCGACGGCACCCAGGTCGTCACCTACGCGTTCGAGCCGGACACCTCGATATGACCGCCGGCGTCGCGATCAGCGGGACGGGGATGCACCCGTTCGGGCGCTTCGAGGACAAGACCACGACCGACATGGGCGTGGAAGCCGTGCGCGCGGCCCTCAGCGAAGCCGGAGGCCCCACGTTCCAGGCCGCGTTCTGCGCAACGGTGTACGCGGGTGTGGCCGCTGGCCACAAGGTCCTCGGCGCGCTCGGGCTCACCGGCGTGCCGATCGTCGACGTCGAGGCCGGCTGCGCGAGCGGCGGTGCCGCGGTCATGCTCGCGGCCGGGGCAATCCGCGCCGGTCAGTACGACACGGTCCTGGTGTTCGGGATCGAGAAGATGCCCAAGGGGATCATCCGGTCGTCCTTCTTCGAGCCGTGGCGCGAGGAAGCCGGTCTCGCGGCCACTCCCGCGTACTTCGCGTTGCGCGCCCAGCGCCTGATGCGCGAGTCGGGGGTCACCAAGGATCACCTGGCTCACGTCACGGTGAAGAACCGCATGAACGGCCTCGACAACCCCAACGCGATGTTCCGCAAGCCCACGACCGCGGAAGATGTGCTCGCGTCACGCGTCGTCTGCGAACCGCTGCACCTACACATGCTGTGCTCACCGAACGAGGGCGCCGCGGCCGTCGTGCTCCAGCGCGCGGATCTTGCTGGCACTGACGCCGTCACACTCTCGGCCGCGGTGCTGCGGTCGCACCTCCCCGGCTCGGTCCTGGGTGAAGCCACACCGATGAGCGGCATCGACGACACCGCCATACTGCCGCCAAGCACGTTGGCCGCCGACGCCGCGTACGAAGAGGCGGGCATCGGGCCGGATGACCTCGACGTCGTGGAGTGTCAGGACACCGACGCAGCACGCGAGCTGCTCGCGTACGAGGAGCTTCGGCTCTGTGCTCGCGGAGAGCAGCCCGGACTGCTCGCCGACAGCGCAACCGCGCGTGGCGGGCGGCTGCCTGTCAACGTGAGCGGCGGCCTGCTCTCGAAAGGCGAACCGCTCGGCGCGTCAGCGCTGGCGCAGGTTGTTGAGCTCACCACCCAGCTGCGAGGGAAGGCCGACGCGCGCCAGGTTCCTGGCGCGCGCGTCGGCCTCGCTCACACTGTCGGCCGCGGCGCGAACGCGGCCGTCGTGATCGTTACGCAGTAGCGCTACGCGCCGACCCGCGAGTTGTACTCCTGGATCCTGGTGCCTGCCGACGACTTGGCGGTCTTCAATGCCGCCTTGGGCTTCGTCCCTTGCGTGAGCATTCCTTCGATCGCGTCGAGCACCGAGTCGCGCACGCCCTGGTAGTCACCGATGACCGGACCCGCGGTCGCCGTGTTCTCCACGCCGGTGAGCAACTGGTCGTACGCAACCTTGAAGCCGGGGATCTCGGCCCAACGATCCTGAATCGCCGGCAGGTCCGTTGACGACTCTCGAATCGGGACGTAGCCCGTGCTCGCGCCCCAGTCGGCTTGTGTCTCGGGCGTGTTCAGGAACTTGAGGTACTCCCACGTCGCCGCCTTCTCGGCCGCCGACGACTTGTTCGACATGTAGAGAGCCGCGCCACCTACGAGTACGCCGCCCTTGCCGGTCGGGCCAGGCATCGGCGCGACGCCGATCTCGACGTTCGGGTACTGACCACTTCCGAGCACATCGACGATCGAACCGAGCGAAGCCGACGTGTCGATGGTCATCGCCGCGTTGTCCTCACCGATCGCGAACAGGTTGTCGAAGTTCTCGGCGTCGTTCGTGACGGCGAGGCCGGAGTCCACCATGTCCTGCATGAAGGTGAAGATCTCGACGCCTGCCTTCACATCGAAGCTCGTCGCAGTGGCACGCGACTGGCGACCGTTGCCGTTGTTCACGTAGGGCTTTCCCGCCTTCGCCAGCCACTGCTCCAAGTACCAGGGGTCGAGCTTGAGCGAGAAGCCGGCCTTCGTGACACCCTCGTCCACGATCGTCTGCGAGGCGGCCTTCACCTCGTCGAGCGTTTCGGGCGGGTCCTCGGGGTCGAGGCCTGCCTTCTCGAACGCAAGCTTGTTGTAGAGGAACACGGGGTTCGACACGTTGAACGGCATCGGCCACAGCGTGCCGTCGACGGTGTAGTAGTTGATGACCCGCTCGACGTGGTCGGAGAGGTCGTACTTGTCGGCCTTCACGCACGCCTCGACCGGGAGCACCGACTGCGTGTCGATCATCTGCTGGAGACCAGTGTCCTCGATCATCACGAGATCAGGAAGGTCGCCGGTCTGCAGTCCCGCGATGTACTTCGTGAGCGCGTCCTCGTAGGTGGTCTGGTTGACGATCGTGACGTTCACGTCGGACTGCGACGAGTTGAACTGCGCCGTGAGCCGGTCCAGCGCCTCGCTGTTCGCGGCGTTGGTTGCGGTCCAGAACTCGATCTCCACCGGAGTGTCGGCCTTCGCCAGCGCCTTCACGGGACATTTGGCGTTGGCTTGGCTCGGTGTCGCGGCGCCACCGCTCCCGGCTGGGAGCGCCAAGCTGGCGACGACGAGGGCCGTCGTGGCGACGACTGCAATCCGCTTGCCTTGGCGCATGCTCACTCCTGATTCGGTTGAACGAACTGCTTCACCGCGACATCTGTGCTCATCATGCCTCAGCCCTTGACCGCGCCAGCGGTCAGGCCCCTCACGAGCTGCTTCTGGAAGAGCAGGAGAAGGATGGCCAACGGGATCACGGCGAGCACCGCCCCGGCAAAGGTGACGTTGAAGGACTCGAGGTTGGTGTTTCGCAGCTGCTTGAGCCCGACCTGCACCGTACGGAGGCGGTCATCCCTCGTGACCAGCAGCGGCCACAGGTACTGGTTCCACGACGCCAGGAATGCGAAGACCGCGAGCGCGGCCATCGTTGGTCGGGCCAGCGGCACAGCCACCCGCGCCAGGAACCGAAGGTGCCCGTAGCCGTCGAGCGCAGCCGCGTCCTGGAGGTCCCGGGGAACGCCGAGGAACGCCTGGCGCAACAAGAACGCGCCGAAGCCGGTGGCGAGGAACGGGATGGCGAGTCCGGCGTAGCTGTCGTAGATCCCGAGGTCCACGACCGTGGTGAGGTTCGTGATGATCGTGACCTCGAATGGAATCATGAGCGTCGCCAAGAAGACCACGAACAGCGTGCGCTTCAACGGGAACTCGAGGAAGGCGAATGCGTATGCCGCGAGCGTCGCCGTCACGAGCTGTCCGATGACGATCATCGCGGTCATGATGAAGCTGTTCTTCAAGTACGTACCGAGATGGCCCTCGGTCCACGCATCGGAGTACGTGTGCCACTCCGGACTGGTCGGGAAGAGCTTCGACTTCGCGATCTGGTCGATGTTCAGGAGCGAGTTGACGACCGTGATGTAGATGGGGAAGAGCACGATCACGGCGAGCACCATGAGCAGCGCGTACCGACCCACGAGGCCCCAGACGCGCTTGGGTGGACCGGCGGACGCCGTGGTCACGGTTGGCGTAGCGAGCTCCGGCACCTTGGCCGCGAGCGCACCTTCAGACGTCGACAACGATCCTCACCCCCTCACCGCTGGTAGTGGACACGACGTTCGAGGAACCGGAGCTGGACCAGCGTGAGCACCAACGTGATCGCGAAGAGCGCGATGGCGAGGACCGCGGCCTTACCTGGGTTCCGCTGGACGCGCAGCTCCGTGTAGATGAAGTACGTCAGCACGTTCGTCTTCTTGAGCGGGCCGCCCTCGGTGAGGATGTCGATCTGGCCGAACGTCTGGAAGGCGAAGATCGTGCCGACCACGACGGCGAAGAACATCGTCGGTGAGAGCAGCGGAAGCGTGACGTTGCGAAACCGCGACCAGGGTCCGGCTCCGTCGACCTCCGCCGCCTCGACGAGCTCGTCGGGAATGGCTTGGAGTCCGGCTGACATCAAGATGAAGCTCAGTCCCAGGCTCTGCCAGATGGTCACGATGGCGATCGCGATCAGCGCCCAGCCGGGGTTGTCGAGGAACGGAGGCGTCGGGCTGATGTTCTTCAGGAGCCCGATGTTCGGGTTGAACAGTGTGTAGAACATCACCGCGGCCACGGCCACCGACGTGGCCACCGTCGACGAGAACACGGTTCGGAAGATGGCGATGCCCTTGAGCTTCTGGTGCGCCAGCACCGCCAGGCCGAGCCCGAACGCGATTCCGAACGGAACCGTCATAAGGGCGAACAAGATCGTCGTCCAGAGGCTGTCGAAGAACTCCTTGGAGCCGAGCACGTCGCCGAACTGCTCAAACCCGACGTACTCGCTGAGATCGGGGTTGAACGGGTTGGTGCTGTGCAGCGCGAGATCGAAGTTCTTGAGGAACGGATAGAAGATGAAGACCGCGAAGATGACGCCCGCCGGGATCAGCAGCACATAGGCGAGGCCTGCTTCCCGGAGCTTCCGGCGGGCGAGAGTGTTCACCGGCCTCGTGACCTCCGCGGGCCGCTCGCTCGCTTCGAGCGTGGTGGTCATGCGTCGACTCGGCGCCCGCTCGCGCTGTCGAACAAGTGGATGTGCTCGGGATCGGCCGAGAGCCGCAGGGTCTCACCTTCGTTTGGTGCCACGTCGCTGCTCGGCTGGCGGACAATGATCATCTGCCCGTCGTCGAGCCGGCAGATGATGTGCCGCTCGTGGCCCAGCGCCTCGACCACGGTGACCTTGGCAGCGATGAGACCGTCCACACCCATGCTCAGGTGCTCGGGACGGATCCCGAGCACGGCGCGGCTGATGCTCGCGCCCTTCGCCGCGCCAGCCAGGGCTTCGGGCAGTGGGATCACGAGGCTGTCGACTCGAAGCTCGTCGCCGACCAAGTCGCCCTCAACGGTGTTCATCGGTGGGTTCCCTATGAAGCGCGCCACGAACAGGTTGGCTGGCTTGGCATACACGTCGCTGGGCGCATCGACTTGCTGGAGCACGCCTTTGTCGAGGATCGCGATGCGATGCCCCATCGTCATCGCCTCGACCTGGTCGTGGGTGACGTAGATGACCGTCGCGTTCAGCCGGCGCTGGAGCTCGATGAGCTCGGCGCGCGTCTGGACGCGAAGCTTCGCATCGAGATTCGAGAGCGGCTCGTCCATGAGGAAGGCCTCGGGGCTGCGCACGACCGCTCGCGCAAGGGCGACTCGTTGGCGCTGCCCCCCGGAGAGCTCGGCCGGCTTCCGATCGAGCAGATCCTCGAGTCCGAGCATGCGCGCCGCTTCGTTGACCTGCTGTTCACGTTCGTCCTTCGGAACGTTGCGCGACTTCAGGGGGAACTCGATGTTCCGCTTCACCGTCATGTGCGGGTAGAGCGCGTAGCTCTGGAACACCATCGCGATGTCACGATCCTTCGGGGCGACGTCGTTCACCACGCGGTCGCCGATCTGGATCGTGCCCTCGGACGGCTCCTCGAGTCCGGCGATCATGCGCAGGGCTGTGCTCTTGCCGCAGCCTGACGGTCCGAGCAGGACGAGGAACTCATGGTCGTGCACCTCCAGCGTGAGGTTGTTGACCGCGACCATGTCGCCGAAGCGTCTGGTGACCCCCGCGAGCGCTACGCGACTCATGTGTCATCGCCCCCCTTGCTGGTTGCGACGGCACACTACGACGATCCGCGTCGCCGTCGCAGGGGTCACCGGTCGCGCAAGAACCACCCCTGGGGATCCCAACCGCGGAGCGCCGCAAGTTCATCGGCTGTTGGGGCGGCGTTCTCCCCGATGTCGGGTGCGACGGCGAGGTCCCAGCCGCACGCGGCTTTCGCCGCGGCCACGCGGTCGTGAATGGGAGCCGGACCTGCGGGCACGGTCGTCAACACCAGCTCGCCCTCGGGATCGGCCTTCTCGAGCGTGCCGAGATCCGTGACCAGCGCGCGCACCGCGCGCCCGGGCGACGTGATGTACCCGCACTCGGGCGGCGTGCGGTCGGGTGCGAGGAGCGCTACCACGATCGCTTCGGCGCAGACCGACGCGACGTCGTTGCCGCCACCCGAGCCGACGAGGAACGGACCGTCGGGGATGAGCGTGGAGTTCACGTTGCCGTGACGGTCAACCTGCGCGCCGCCGAGACACGCGAGCGTCGTCGTCCCGGCGCCACCGACCAACGCTCCGAGCACGGACGACGCGTCGGTGAGCATTTTCGAGCGCGGAAAGTTGCGGTGGTTCAGGACAAACGGATCGGCAGGCGTCGGGGAGTACCCCCACAACCCGATCTCGGCCGTGAGCTCGACCAGACTTCCCGCTTCACGCGACTTGGCCACACCCAGCCACGCGGCAAGGTTGGCGACTCCGGCACCTGCGAGGACCGCGTCGGCGCCGATCGCCGACACTCGCTCCGCGAGGTGGCGTGCGGCCCACACCGCGGCCAGCTCCCAGCGGTTCGGCGGCGCGTCGAGATCGGGGACGTGGGCCGATTGATCAGCACGCCACGACTCGGCGTCCGCCTTCTCGCGCAAGTGCGCGATCCGCTCGGTGCCGAGACGCGTGAGATATTCGTCCTGGGAGTCGACCTCGTGGACCCAATGACGGATCCAGTCGTCGAAGTCGTCGCGGCGCGTGGCCGCACGGGTCTCGACCCAGAAGTCGTAGTCCTCGCCGTAGCCGTCGACGGGAAGCGCGCCGGTGAACAAGCCGCCCGGGTGTGCGCCCATCGGCGCTTCACACACCGCCAGCACGCGGTGAGCCGGGATACGCACGAGATGCGACCACGGAGTGAGGTCGTCGACGATCCGCTCGACGGTGACGATCGCTCCCCGCTGGGCACCGAGCGCACCCCACACGTTTTCGAGCAGTGGCGGGTGGATCGCCACGTTCCCGTCCCGATCGGCCACCGGCGCGTGCAGCAGCGCGACATCAGCCGCTAATGGTGCAAGCAGACCGATCTCGCCGAAGGGAGTCTGGACACGCTCGTACGCGTCGTTGGCCTCCATTGACGAGCCCGCGATCGACCGCGTGACCACTGCAGGAAGGTTCCGCGCCGCGGCTTCGAGCCGCTGCGAGAAAGCGAGGAAGGACCAATGCTCGACCTCCACCTCGCCGCGTTGGTACGCGCCGGCGAAGATCGGGTTGGGCGTGAAGTTGGGGAAGGTGTCACCCGAGTAGCCGGTGATCACCTTTCGGACGAGCCCACCACGGAAGAACAACGTGCCGAGACTCGACAGACTCAGCATCACGAGCGTGAAGCCCGGATCGCGCCCCCACCATTGACGGATCAGCTCGCGAGCCGCGGCCGTCCAACGCGTGTGGCCTACGAGCACGTGCAGCGTGTCGCCGGCACGCACATGATCGGCGATGGCGTCGCGCAGAGACGCCTGTTTGGTCACACTGGGTCGAGGACGAGGTCGGCGAGGCGCTGTCGCTGCCAGCCCTGGTAGCCGAGCATCGTGTCGTTCTGCTTCGCACGCTTGAAGTAGAAGTGCGCGTCGCAGTCCCACGTGAATCCCACTCCCCCGTGGATCTGAATGTCTTCGCCACTCACGAAGACGGCGGCTTCGGCTCCCGCGCTCTTGGCCATCGCGACCGCGTGCTCGCGCGCCGGGTCATCGACGTCGGACGCCCACGCGGCGTAGTGCGCTCCCACTCGCGCGAGCTCGAGCCGGTGCAGCATGTCGACGGCCTTGTGGCGGATCGCCTGGAACGACGCGATGGGCCGGTCGAACTGCACGCGAACCTTCGCGTACTCGATGGCGAGGTGGAGGGCGGCTTCGGATCCACCCACGAGCTCAGCCGCCAGCATCACCGATGCATCGTCGACGATGCGTCGCCAGGGCACGGTGTGATCGCCTTGGGGGCCGATCGGCTCCACCGGCGTGTCCTCGAGCACAAGGCGCGCCGCCTTACGCGTGGGGTCGAGCGTCTCGACCGGTTCGCACTCGGGCGCCTGGAGGAGGAACGAACCCAACCCTTCCTCGATGCGCGCCACGACGATCACCCAGTCGGCCGTGTGCCCGTCCAGCACTAGCGGCTTGTTCCCGTTGAGGATCCAGGTCGCGCCCTTGCGCCGGGCACGGGTCCGCACCCGGTCGACGGGATCGCCGTGACCCTGCTCCTCGAGTGCCACCGTGCCGCGCAACGTGCCATCGGCAAGTGGAGCGAGGAGCTCGTCGGCTCCCAGATGCCGTGCCGCGAGGGTGGCGAGCACGGCCGACGAGAAGAACGGTCCCGGGAACGGAAGGCGACCCATCTCCTCCATCACGACGACCATGTCGACGAGTCCGAGGCCGAGTCCGCCTTGCGCTTCGGGCACGAGCAGTCCGGGCCAGCCCATCTCGGCGATGCGGCCCCAGAGCTCGTCGGTGAAGCCGCGCGCGTCGTCGGCCATCGCGCGTACGTAGGAGCTCGGCGCTTCGTTGCTCAGGAACGCGCGCACCGTGTCGCGCAGCGCATCCTGATCGGCGGAAAACGTGAAATCCATACTCTTCGCTCGCTCCCTGCGAGCGGGGATACCCCGCTCGCGGTCGTTCGCTCGCTGGCGAGCTCCCTTCGGTCGCCGCGCGCGCGACACATCACGACTAGCCGGCCGCCATGCTCTAGGAGCCGAGGGGACGTTAGTCCTTCGCGGCTCTGCGCCGGTAACCTGTCCGGACCTTGGATCGCTTTGCACCGAACGAACCACCTCCGCGCGCCCAGGGTCCTCCGCCGTCGCGCCGCATGCCCGGTGTGCCCGCGCCAGGACCGTGGATGCCCGACGCGCCCGCGCCCGGGCGTCGCTCGCCCCGCGCGCCGATGCCTGGAGCGCGTTCGCCGTATCCACCGCGCGCGCGGCCGTCCGGGCCACCGCGAAGGGGCGCTCGTCCGCCGGGCCAGCGGAGCCAACCGCCTCGAGGGCCGGGACGACCGATGCGCCCGACACGACCACCGGTGCACCCGCCCGCGTTCAACGCCATCGTGCTGGTCATCATCCTGGTTGTCGCGGTCGCCGTGGGTGCCTGGTACTTCCTCCTCCGCGGTGGCGAGCAGAGCGAGTTTCTCCGTGCACACGAGCGGTTCGTAGCCGCCGAGCACGTGGCGGAGGATGCGATGCCGAAGGTCACACGGTTCATCGAGCTCGAGGAGTTCGATGCCACGGTGCTGGCCCAGATCGACGTCATGGAGCGCCAGGCAGAGGTCTTCCAACGGCTCGCCGATGAGGGCGACGACGAGAAGGCTCAGCAGGCCCAAGAAGCCGCGGCCGCGGCCGAGCGGGTGATCACGGCGACGCGGGCATACTCCTATGCGTTGCTGCGCCGGCGGTTGACCCAGACCGCCGCGGCGGTGGTCGAGATGCAGGCCGGCGTGGTCGAGCTCGACCGCCTCGCTACCGAGTGGAACAACCTCCAATGATCGGGAAGGCGTGGACTGGATGATCGACATGCGGCGACCCTAAGGTCGCTCGCCAGCGAGCGAACGGCCGCGAGCGGGGTATCCCCGCTCGCAGAGAGCGAGCGAGTGGAGATGGACTTCGCCTACACGCCTGAGGATGTCGCGTTCCGGAACGAGCTGTGCGAGTGGCTCGACGAGAACCTGCCCAAGTTCCTCGCCGACTGGACGAGCGACGACGATCCCGGCGGGGGTCGGCTCGCCGCCATCGGTCGCACGCAGGAGCGCCGGCGCGACTGGCAACGACGACTGAACGACGGGAACTGGGCGGCCATCAATTGGCCCAAGGACTGGGGCGGCCGCGAAGCCACACCCGCGCAGAACGTGATCTACGCCGAGGAAATGGCGCGAGTCCGCGCTCCTGGCATCTACAACGCGAACGGTCTCTGGCAGATCGGACCGATGATCATCACGTGGGGTACGGAGGAGCAGCAGCAGCGCTGGCTGCCCGGCATCCTCTCGGCCGACGTGCACTGGTGCCAGGGCTTCAGCGAGCCCCAAGCCGGTTCCGACCTGGCCAACCTCCGCACCACGGCGATCCGCGACGGTGACGAGTACATCATCAACGGTCAGAAGATCTGGATCTCGACCGCGCACTTCGCGAAGTGGGGCTTGTTCCTCTTCCGCACCGATCCCGGCGCGATCGAGCGTGGTGCAAAGCACGAGGGCATCACCGCGTTCATCGTCGACATGGAGACCGAAGGCGTGGAGTGCCGGCCGATCCGAGACATCACCGGCGAGGAGATGTTCAACGAGGTCTGGTTCACCGACGCTCGCATCCCCGCAACCGACCGACTCGGCGAAGAAGGCGCGGGCTGGCAGGTCGCGATGGGAACGCTCGGTCGGGAGCGCGTGGGCACGGCGGGTCAAGCCATCACGATGGCCGCCGACTTGCGCGCCATGATCTCGGCGGCGCGTGCAGTCAACCCGGACTCCCTTGACGACCCCAGCATCCGCGAGCGCATCGCGCGGCTCTACACCGAGATCGAGCTCACGAAGCTGCTCAACTACCGGGCGCTCACGAAGATCATCAAGGGCCAGAAGAACTGGCCCGAGGTCCCGCTCGCGAAGCTGCAGTGGAGCTACCTCGCCCAGGCGCTGGCCGAGCTTGCGCTCGACCTGCTCGGGCCGAACGGGTTGCTGGCGAAGGGCTCGGCCGACACGGTCGACGGCGGCTCGTGGACACGCTCGTACAGCTTCCAGCGGTACACGACGATCGGCGCGGGCGCGACCGAGGTGCAGAAGAACATCATCGCCGACCGCGCGCTCCTGCCTCGTAAGTAGAGCGGCGACGATGCGGCTGGGGATCGTCACCCCGGTCGTCACGCGCCTTCCCGACGCCCACGCCCAGTGGGAGAAGGGCGCAGGCGTCGCCGAGATCGAGCGCGTGGTGGTCGAGGCGGAGCGGCTCGGCTACGAGTTCGCCACGTGCAGCGAGCACGTGGCCGTCCCCCGCGACATCGCGGTCACGCGGGGCGCCACGTACTGGGATCCTCTCTCGATCTTCGGGTATCTCGCCGCGCGCACGACGACTATCGAGCTCGCGACGTTCGTGCTCGTCCTCGGCTACCACCACCCGTTGGCGATCGTGAAGCGCTACGGCACGCTGGACGTCGTGTCGGGAGGTCGAGTCATCCTCGGCGTCGGCGTCGGTTCACTCGAGGAGGAGTTCGCGCTTCTCGGGGCTGCGTTCGACGGTAGAGGCGAGAGCGGCGACGATGCGATCCGCGCGATCCGCGCGTCCTTCACCCAGCTCGAACCGGAGTACCGCGGGTCGCACTACTCGTTCGAGGGCTTCGTGGTGGAACCGTCTGGCCTGCGGCGCGAAGTTCCGATCTGGATCGGCGGTAGAACGGCGCGATCGCTCCGACGCGCCGTCGAGCTGGCCCACGCCTGGGCACCGTTCGCGCTCTCGCGCCAAGACCTCGCGACGATGCTGGAGCGAGCGAGCGCGACCGACGCGTGGCAGACGCGTTCGTCACCGTTGGAAGTGATCGTTCAAGCCACACCACCTCTCGATCCGCTCGGCGCAGCCGACGACACGCGCTCCAGGGTCGACCGCCTGCGCGAAGCCGGCGTGACGGGGCTCGCGCTCCGGTTCGCGCACCACTCGGTCGAGCACTACTGCGAGCAACTCGGCGCCATGCGCGAGCTGGTCAGCGCGTAACAGTCCAGCTCCACTGCGTGCGCACAACGAGCGGTGCGCCCGGGTCAACCACCCGAGGTTCTAGGTTGAGCTCGTCCGGTGGTCCCGATTGCGGTTCCACACACACCGCGTGCTCGGGCTCGGTGAACACCACGACACACCCGCAGTCCGTCTCGATGGTCACGGTCACCGCGCCGGGCCAAGAGAGGATCGCCGCCGGCTCATGGAGATTGGTGAAGCAGTCGTCCCACGGTGGCGGGTGCACCGGGACGAGCTCACCGGTCGGGATGCCGTCATCGTCACGCTTGTACATCTGCCCGGCGTGGAGCTCGATCTCGACGCCTTCACCGCGCGTGAGGCGACGTGACCACCACGGGTGCCAGCCGCAGGACGCAGGCATGGGTTGGCCGGTCGCGTAGACCTCCATCTCGAGCGCCAGCGAGTCCGGGGTCAACGTGGCGCGCTGGACAACTCGCCCTGCGAACGGCCACGGGTTGTCCAGCGAGGTGGACCATTCCGCGTCGTCGGCCGACTCACGCTCGGCCGTCCAACGCTGATCGCGCACCGTGCCGTGGATCGCATGGGGCGGCTTGTTCAGCGGCAGGCGATGGGCGGTCCCGTCGAAGGTGAACATGCCGTTCCGTACACGCCCGGCCCACGGCGCCATCGGGAACGCGCCGTAGTTGCGCTCGTGCACCTCAGGGGGCACCAGCAAATCGAGACCGGAGACTTCGAGGCGTTCGATCCGCCCGTCCGAAAGATTGATCTCGACGCGCGCCGAACCGGCGGCAAGCTCGATCAAGCCAGGCGTTCGATCACGGTGGCGTTGGCTTGACCGCCGCCCTCGCACATCGTCTGGAAGCCGAACCGGCCGTTCGTCGCTTCGAGGTGGTTCAGCATCGTGGTCATCAGGCGAACGCCGCTTGCGCCGAGCGGGTGCCCGATGGCGATCGCGCCGCCGCGCGGGTTGTACCTCGCCATGTCGGGCTTGAACTCCTTGGCCCACATGAGTGCGATCGCCGCGAACGCCTCGTTGCACTCCATAGCGTCGAAGTCTTCGATCGACATGCCCGTGCGCTCGAGCAGCTTCCGGGTCACCGGGTTGGGCGCGGAGAGCACCAACACCGGGTCGTCGGCGAGCACGGCGAAGTGGGCGAAGCGCGCCCGGATGGGAAGCCCGAGCCGCTCAGCCGTTGCCCGGTCCGCGATCAACATCGCAGACGCGCCATCGCTCATCTGCGATGAGTTCCCGGCAGTGATGTCTGGTGCGGGCTGGTCTTCCGGCATCCACACCGGCTGGAGGTTGGCCAGGACTTCCATCGTCGTCCCGGGGCGAATTCCCTCGTCGGCTTCGAGCATCTGACCCGTCTCGTTGCCCTGCTCGTCGCGAATGGGTACCGCGACGATCTCCTTCGCGAAGTGACCGTTCTCGGTGTTCTCGTGGGCACGCCGATGGCTCTCCACCGAGAAGGCGTCCATCTCTTCGCGCGTCACACCGAACTTCTCGGCCAACACTTGCGAGACCCAGAACTGCGTACCCAGCACGCCATTGCAGGCCTCGAGGAAAGCCGGGCTGAACGGCCCGATGCCGCCCTTGGAGTTGCTCCCCATGGGCACTCGCGTCATGGTCTCGACACCGCACGCGATCCCCAGGTCATACGCGCCGGCCATCACACCCTGCGCGACGAAGTGCATCGCCTGTTGCGACGACCCACATTGTCGGTCGACGCTCGTCGCCGGCACGTGCCACGGCAGCCCGGCCGCGACCCACGCGTTGCGCGTGACGTTGCAGCCCTGCTCCCCTGCCTGGCTCACACAACCGCCCACGACGTCGTCGATCGTTCCGGGGTCGACGTCGTTTCGGTCCAGCAGCGCCCGGAGCGCGAATCCGAGAAGGTCACTCGGATGCCAGCCCGAGAGCGCACCCTTGCGCTTGCCGATCGGGGTCCGGACGGTGTCGACGATCACGGCTTCACGACGTTCCATTATTCGGGTCGACTCCGTTCCGGCGTCCCGACCATCCGGTCACGCCTCCACTGCGTCTCCATTAGCGCGCATGCTAACGCCGACTTCCTCACAGGAGGCTGCCTGCCCCCGCGTGATGAGGTAGAACATCGCGCAGCCGACGCATTCGACGATCTGCCCAGGAGCACCAGATGTCCGACGTCCCCGAACACGATCACATCATCGACACGGGCAAGAGCCACCTCACCCTCGAGGAGCTCGGGCACGTGCAGCCCGGCATGGCGCGAGTCATGCCCGAGGTCGGCGCGCGCATCTGGAAGTGCTTCTACGCGGGCAAGGCCAAGAACAAGCCGCTCGCGGCGTTCCAGTTGAAGGAAGCCGTGAACCTCATGGAGATGGGTGTGCTGCTCCGGCCGAAGTACACCGACAACATGTACAAGTTCATCGAGGAGCAGGTCGAAGTCGTCAAGAAGGCGATCGATTCCGAAGACTGGGATGCGTTTGAGCCTGCGTTTCACGAGATGATCGACTGCGCCAACGCCTATCACGAGGTGTACGACAAGCCCTACCTTCGGTGGAAGATCCCCGATACGCCGCCGCCCGACCTTGATATGACGCCGCGCGGCTGACAACGCCCGCGCGCGAGTCTTGTTCGCGCGATGAACATTGCAGTGCTCGTCAAGCAGATCTCGGGCGAGGGCGGCCCGTCCATGGATTCGCTGTCCCGACGGGCCGTCGCGCAAGGGGCCGAGCTTGCTGCCGCCGTGGGCGACGGCGTCTGTACGGCCGTCACGCTGGGGCCCCCCGAGGCCGAGGACGTCGTGCGGGAAGCTGCCGCATGGGGACGGATCTGCAGCGTCATGACCTTCGGCGTGCTGATCATCGACCCGCAGGTCGACGGGGCTGACGGCCTCGCCCCGGCACAGACGATCGCCCAAGCCTTGCGACGCGAGGGACCGTTCGACCTCGTGCTGCTCGGTGCGCGGGCCGAAGACGGCGGCACCGGCCTGCTCGGTCCGCAGGTTGGCGAGCTGCTCGACCTCCCGTTCGTCGACAGCGCGCGCTACCTGAGCATGCAGGCCACCTCGATCCACGTGCGCGCGGAGCAGGGCGACGGCTGGCTCCAGGCGACCGTCGAGCTCCCGGCGGTCGTGTCGTGCGCGGCCGGGCTCATCGACCCGTGCGAGGCATCGCCAGCCGCGCGCGACCTCGTGCCGCGGGAACGCATCCGCACCATCTCCACCGCGGATCTCGGCCCAGCTCCTCCGGGACTCGAGGTGGCGCAGGCGCCGAAGACTTCGAGTGGGCCGATCGCGGTCGTCGGCGAACCAGGACGACCCGACGTCACCGCCGCGCTGCTCGCCGTAGGAGCGGACCGCGCAAGCACCGCGGGCAGACAAGTCGTCGCCATCACCACCACGGACGCCACCGACGCGCTCAGCGCGGACGAGATCGTGTACGTCTCCGGCGACGTGCAGCCCGAGGACGTGGCGCACGCGGTCGCCGAGTGGTCGCTAGGCACCTCGCCGAGCGCGGTGCTCGCGCCTGACACTGCGTGGGGCCGGGAAGTCGCCGGCCGTGTCGCGGTTCGTCTCGGCACCATGGCACCGATCACGACAATCGACCCACCGTCCGGATCAGCCCTGCCCGCGCGCGAACTCGTGACGCCACGCCTCATGACGATCACCGTGCGACCCCGTAACCGCGTGCGCGTGGTGTCGCGCACGCGGCGAACGGCCTAGGCGCTCTTCGCGTTCGCCTTCGGGGGACGCCAGAACACGGCGAGGAAGGCGATGGTGCCGCCGACACCCAGTGCGACCGCCTCGATGGCGTTGAGGCAATGGTCAGTCACGAACGAGAACCCGAACGCATCGTCGAGCGACCACGTGCCGGGACCGAGCGTGCCCAACGCGAGCGAGAGCACGGCCAGCGTGGCCGTGTACTCCCAACCCTCACCCGGGTTGTTGCTCCAGAAGCCGTTCTTCCGGTGGTTGGTGACGAGGGCGACGAGCACGATGGCCGCTGTCCCGCCGAACGCAACCGGCGTGAACAACCCGAGAACGAGGGCCGGGCCCACAGCCAGCTCCGTGAGCGTGACGTTCCATGCGTGAAGCTTCCCCGGCTTGAGCCCGAGACTCTCGAACCAGTTGGCCATGCCCGGCCCACTGCGCACGGACTTCAGGTGGCGCCACCCATGAGCGAACATCACGCCACCCACCCACACGCGGGCGACGAGCAGTGCGAGATCGATGACGTCTTGCTGGCTCACGCCCCACCTCCCTCAGAGGCGGTGACGCTAGCGCGCGGGCGTCATGCGGCTGCGGCCTTCGCCTTCGCCGGCGCGGCTGACAGCTTCGCCGGCCGCCAGAACATCGCGAGGAACGCACCGGCGAGGCCGACGGCGATCGCGACCGTGATGATGAGCGCGGTTCCAGGTTCGAATGGGAACGTGAGGTCGGCGATCCAGTCGAGGGACCATTCACCGGGTCCGAGCGCCCCCATCGCGACCGACACGACCCCCAAGGTCGCCACGTACTCCCAACCGCGCGCACCGGTGAAGAAGAAGCCGTTCTTGCGCTGCTCGGCCAGGAAGGTGACGAGCATCAACGCGGCGACGACCCCGAACGCGACTGGGGTCACGATGCCCACGATGAGCAGCTCGGCGAGCACGAGCTCGACCACGCTGAAGGCCCACGCGTGCACCTTGCCGGGCCGGATGCCGACCTTCTCGAGGTCTTCGGACACCCCCTGGTTCCGTACGGTGCGCAAGAGGTGATTGGCGCCGTGGATGAAGATCACGATGCCGATCCACACGCGCACGATGAGCAGCACAAGATTCCAGGTGTCCTCCACGTGATACCCCTTCTTCGAGAACCCACCCGGTCATACCCACAACCTTCAGCGCTAACCATCCTCCCCATGGGGGCGTCTAGGCTGACGCGAACGTCAGGATCACAGCCCGGGGGTGTGCCATGCAGGCCGAAGACCTCATCCTGGTCAGCGTCGACGACCACGTCGTTGAGCCACCCGACCTCTTCGAGGGGCACCTGCCCGAGAAGTGGATGGAGTTCGCCCCGAAGTTCATCCACAAGGACAACGGCACCGACGTGTGGTCCTACGAGGGTGGCGAGATCCCCAACATCGGCCTGAACGCGGTCGCGGGCAAGCCGCCCGAGGAGTACGGCATCGAGCCCACGGCGCTCGCCGACATCCGCAAGGGTTGCTGGGACATCCACGAGCGCGTGAACGACATGAACCGCAACGGCGTGCTTGGCTCCATGTGCTTCCCGAGCTTCGTGCAGTTCTGCGGCCAGCTGTTCTCGCGGTCCAAGGACCTCAACATGGGCCTCAACCTGCTGCGGGCGTACAACGACTGGCACATCGATGAGTGGTGCGGCACGTATCCCGGCCGTTTTATCCCCCTCACCATCCCGCCCATCTGGGACCCCCAGCTCATGGCGGACGAAGTGCACCGCGTCGCCAAGAAGGGCGCGCACGCCGTCACCTTCTCCGAGAACCCGGCCAAGCTCGGTTGGCCCCACATCTTCGGGGGTCACTGGGACCCGTTCTTCGCCGCGTGTCAAGAAGAAGGCATGGTCATCTGCCTGCACATCGGCTCCTCGTCCACCACGCTCGCGCTCGAGCCGGGCGCGCCGATGGACGTGATGATCCAGCTCACACCACTGAACACGATGCACGCGGCCACCGACCTGCTCTGGTCGAAGGTGTTGCGCCAGTTCCCGGACTTGCAGTTCGCACTTTCCGAGGGCGGCACCGGCTGGGTGCCGTACTGGCTCGAGCGCGCCGACTACACGTACCAGCAACACCGCTTCTGGACGCACCAGGACTTCGGCGACCAGCTCCCGAGTCAGGTGGCGCTCGACCACTTCAGCTTCTGCTTCATCAGCGACCGCGCCGGCGTCGAGGATCGGCACCGCATCGGCATCGACAACATCACGTGGGAGTGCGACTACCCGCACTCCGACTCCACGTGGCCGCACTCACCAGAGGCCATGGCCAAGCAGGTGGAGGGCGTGCCCGAGGACGAGGTGGCCAAGATCACCTACGAGAACGCGATGCGGATCTACAACTTCGATCCGTTCACGCACCGCCCGAAGGAGCAGGCGACGGTCGGCGCACTGCGAGCCGGGGTGAAGGACTAGGGCTCAGCGTTCCCGCGCCACATGGCGGAGGTCTGGGAGCAGCCCTTCGCGCTGGAGCGCGCGGACCGCCCGCTCTTCGGCCACATCGATCACCAGGGCATCGCCGGGCTCCCGGCTGGTGACGAACATGACGACGCAGTCGTCGCACGCATCGGTGTGCTGCATCACGCAGGTATCGCAGTCGATGATCCTCATGCCGTGAGCGTCACACGGGGGTGTGACACCCACATTCGCTCGCTCGCTGCGGGCCCGGGATACCCGTCCCGCGGCCGTTCGCTCGCTGGCGAGCGCCTGCGGTTCGCTACGGCGCCGCGCGCGAGGCGGTGGTCGGGACCGCGAGGGCGTCTCGGAGCAGGGCGACCCGCTCGGGAGCTGCCCGGTACCAGACCCACTTGCCCCGCTTCTCACGTCCGAGCAGGCCGGCGTCCACGAGGGTCGAGAGGTGGTGACTGACCGTGGGCTGGCTGCGGCCGAGCGTCGGCACGAGCTCGCAGGCGCACACCTCTCCCGCCGGCGCGTTCGCTACCAGGCTCAGCAGCCGCAGGCGCGCCGGGTCGGCAAGCACCTTGAAGGCAGTCGCCAGCTCGGTGGCGTCGTCCTCGTCGAGCGCGGCCTCGAGGACCGGCTCGCAACACACCCGGATCTCCATCACGGCTCCTCGTATTGACACTCATCAATCTATCTGATAGATAGACAATGGTCAATACATAGCCGATTCCCCAAGGAGGAGCCATGGCTCGGGTGCAGCTCGCTCTCAACGTCGCCGACATCGACCAGGCCGTGGACTTCTACTCCCGCCTCTTCGGCGTCGAGCCCAACAAGCGCAAGCCGGGCTACGCCAACTTCGCGGTCGCCGACCCCCCGCTCAAGCTCGTGCTCTTCGAGGCACCGGGCGCCACCGAGCGGCTGAATCACCTCGGTGTCGAGGTCGAGACAAGCGACCAGGTCGGACAGGCCGCGGCGCGCATCTCGGAAGCCGGCCTGCCGACGGTCGGCGAGGACGGCACGACGTGCTGCTACGCGGTCCAGGACAAGGTCTGGGTCGACGGCCCTGACGGGCCGTGGGAGTGGTACACGGTACTCGCCGACGCCGACGAGCTCGTCTGCGCTCCAGACGACTGCTCCTGACACCATTGAACAAGTGACGCTGAGGTTCCGTATTTCAACCTGAACGTCACTTGCTCGCTCTTGGGGCCTAGCGACGCAGGACGTCGAGGAGCGTGGCCGCGGGCACGACGGTGGCGCCTTCGGCCTCGGCGTGGTCTCGGACCCAGCCGTCGGACGAGGCCACGATCACCGGCACCCGCTTGGGCCGTGCGCCCACCTCGCGCACGACGACCGGGTCGGCCTCCTCCCCCGCCGCTGAGAACACCACGTGCACTCCGGCGCGCTTGGGCTGCGACACGCCGACGACATCTGCGCCGTCGAAGACGACGAGCACGTCACAGCGGAGCCGAAGGTGGAGGCGTTCGAGTGCCGCGAGGAGACACGTGCGCTGTTCGGCCGGCCGCGCGTCGGACCAGCCGGCCATCGACACGTTGTAACCATCGACGATGAGCGCGAGGCCGCGAGTTCGGAGCATCGTGTCGAGCGCTTCTGGCGTGTCGGCGCGCATCCCTGGCGGGCATGGCACCCGCGTCCGCTTGGGTGCGGACGTCGGGGCATCGGGTGCGTAGGGCACCGGGGGTGCTGCGTCGCGGGCTTGGCGCGTGATGCCCTCCAGGGAGGTCGCGAGGTTCCGTGCTGCTTCTGCCGCGATCGCCAGCGCCTCCAGATCGGGGGTGTCGGCCTCGACCCGGTCGGGCTGCGCACGGGCGTTGAGCTCGCGACGCGCCAACCGGAGTTGGAGCTCCGCTTCACGGGCCCGATCCGCTTCACGCTCGAGTCGTGCCTCGGCCGTCGCGGCGCGCCCCGTCGCCTGCTCAGCAACGAGCTCTGCGTCGTTTCGACGTTGCTGCGCGTCGTTGACTTCGCTCGCTGCGCTCTCCTCCCGCTCCCGGCGCGTGGCGCGCTCGTCACGCAGCTCGGTCTCGACCCGGGCCGTCGCGGCCTGCGCTTCGTCGCGGGCCTGCTCGGCTCGACGACGAGCCTCCTCGACCGATGCCAGGCGCACTTCCCAGGCCTTCGTGTCGTCCTCACGCTCGTGCTCCGTGCGGTCACGCTCGGCCGCGGCACACACCATGCCGAGGCCGAACGTCCACCCCTTGGGGCGGGCGGCGTAGAGAGCAGACGCGAGCAGCGGCAGGTCGGAGCGCTCGGCGGCGTCGGCCACCCGCTCGGGCGCGGCGTCGACCGACCATGCCTCCAGCGCGGCGGCCACTTCGGGCTGCTCACGGAACTTCTCGACGACGTCGTCGCGGAAGCCGTCGTCGACGTCGAACGCGCGCCGCAGCTGTTGACGGGCCGGGCCGCTCGTCGTGAGCCGTCGACGGTCGAATCCGGCGAGCGGCCTGAGCACACCCGGAGCATCACCGGGATCCAGTCGGGCCAGGACGCTCGCGGCGACGTCGAGGAGCGGCACGAGGAGCGACTCCGCAACCGGCAGGGTCTCGCCGATGCGAGAAGCCTCGCGTTGGGTCGAGGAGGTCACGTCTCGGCCGGCGCCTCCGCCGGCACGATCTCGATCGCATCTCCCGACGCGCCACACCAGCGGCACGACACCTCCTCGACCACCTCGTCGAGCACCGCCTCATCCTCCACGGTGAGCTCACCGGCCACGCTGAAGTGGTGGAACGCGCGCGTGCGGCGCGTCCCGACGACGTCGAAGCGGGTGAGATTCCCGCACGCGGTGCACCGATAGCGGATCCCCATCGGGATCAGTCTACAAGTCGGGTCCGGGATTGCGAACAGATGTTCGCAACCCCGACCACGGCCTTAGCCGCGTCGACGCACCCGCGATCCGCCCTCGGACGAAGCACCGGCGCGGCTCGGCGCGTCGGCATCGCGGTCATGCGACAAGCGCTTCGCACCCTCGATGAAGACGGTGACGAGCACCGCGGTGACCAGGGCCCAGAGGGCGACGATCACGAGCAGCGGCACGAAGCGCCCGATGTCGTGCTTCACGATCACGTCGAGCAAGCGCTGGCTGTTCAGGTAGCCCGCCTTTCGGGCCGGTATCCCAACCACCACCAATGCGATCGGGAGCGCGAGCACCCAGGCGAGGATCCGGAGCGCGCGTGACGGCCCCCGGTGATCAGCGCTCCGAGCTCGTGACGGTGCCGACGGTGCACCCTCCGGTGGCGCCGCGATCGTGACCGACCCCGCTGCCCCCTTGGCGCCCGCGCCGGCCGGCGAACCGAAGACCGCGGTGTCAGGACCAGCTCCGCTCCCCTGCTCGGCGCCCGCGCCGCGGCGCCGACGCTTGGGTGCGGGCGGTGCAGCGGCTCCGGATGAGACCGCGCGACCAGCGCTGCCCGCGGCAACCGGAGCACCTGCGTCGGGAGCGGCCGCCTTTGACCGTCGACGTGAACGCGGCGGCGGGGCGACTCCGGAGCCCGACGATGACGTGAGGGCACGACCGCACCGCCCACAGGTCACGGTGTCGGGTGCCGGCGAACCCACGCGGTTGCGTGCGCCGCACGCAGGACAGGTCAGTGACTCGGCCATGTCAGAACCCCGCCTCCCGAGCCGACGCGCTCGTGCGTACGAACGCTTCGAGAGTGGCCGCCGCGCGGCCGTCGTCGATCGCGGCGCGCGCGAGCTCCGCGCCTGCCGCGAGATCATCTGCGAGCCCGGCAACGATGAGCGCCGCGGCGGCGTTGAGGACCGCGATGTCACGCACCGGTCCCGACTCACCCGCGAGCACGGCCCGCACGGCCCCCGCGTTGGTCGCCGCATCGCCGCCCGCGAGCGCGGCGCGGTCGACAACCGCGAAGCCGAGCGCCTTCGGATCGATCTCGAAGCGCCGGATCGATCCGTCACGGAGCTCGAAGGCCGTCGACGTGGTCGTCGTCGTCAACTCGTCGAGGCCGTCATCGCCGTAATAGACGAGGGCGTGCTCCGCGCCGAGCTCGGCGAGTGCCCCGACCACGCGCTCAGCCATCAGCGGGTCGGCCACGCCGACCGACTGGCGGCGCACGCGCGCCGGATTGGCGAGCGGCCCAAGGAAGTTGAAGGTCGTCGGAACCCCGATCTCGCGGCGCGGTGGGCCGGCGAACCGCATCGCGGGATGGAACGTGGGCGCGAAGCAGAACCCGATCCCGGTTTCGTCGATGCATCGGGCGACACCCTTGCCCTCGAGCTCGATCACGACACCGAGCGCCTCGAGCACATCGGCCGATCCGCAGTCGGACGACGCGGCGCGGTTGCCGTGCTTGGCCACGCGAGCGCCCGCGCCTGCGGCGATGATCGCGGCCATCGTCGACACGTTGACGGTCCCGGCACGGTCCCCACCGGTGCCGCAGGTGTCGATCAACATCTCGGGCTCATCGACATCGACGCTGCCGGCGAACTCGAGCATCGTGCGCACCAGAGCCGCGAGCTCCGAGGCGGTCTCGCCCTTGGCCCGGAGCGCGACCGCGAACCCGGCGATCTGCGCGTCGGTCGCCTCCCCGGCGAGGATCGCACCGAGCGCCTGCTCGACCAGCTCGATCGGAAGATCCTCACGGCGCATCAAGCGCCCCAACACGTCAGGCCACAGCGTGGCGTCGCCCGTCATACTCGCTCCTGGCCCTTCGGGCCGGGCCGCTCCACTCCACTTCGGCGACCGACTCCCTGCGCCGGGGTACCCGCGGCTCGACCGCTCGTCTCAAGCATCAGTCCCACCACAAGTCGTGGTCGAGGACGCCGCGTGCGATCAAGCCGAGTTGGACCTGGCTGGTGCCCTCGACGATCGTGAGCTGCTTGGCGTCGCGGTAGTACAGCTCGAGCGGGTGATCTTCCATGTACCCGGCCGCACCCAGCATCTGGAGCGCGTCCCCCGACACCTTCACCGCGAGCTCCGTGGCGACGTACTTCGCCATCGACAGGAACGGCACGAACTCCTTGGTGAACTGACCCCGATCGGCCATCCACGCGGCACGGTAGGTGAGCAGGCGCGCGGCCTCGATCTCCGACGCCAGCTCCGCAATCTTCCACTGGATGCCCTGGAAGTCTGCGATGCGCGCATCGAACGCGCGACGCTCCTTCGCGTATTGGACGGCGTACATCAGCGCGCCCTCGGCAAGACCGATCCCACGCGCCGCGACGATCGGTCGCATCGAGTTGAGACCGAGCATCGCAAGTCGAAAGCCGCCGATCTCCCCCACCACGTTCTCGGCGGGAACCCGCACGTCATCGAGGACAAGCTCGCCCGTGTCGACGCCCTTCACTCCCATCTTGCGGTCGACCCGTCCGACCTCGACGCCCTTCCATCCGCGCTCGACCACGAAGGCGGTGACGCTGTCGTGCGCCCTCGATTCGGGCGGACCGGTCTTCGCAAACACGCAGTACCAGTCAGCCTGGCGCACGCCGGACATCCAGCACTTCGTGCCCGAGAGGATCCAGTCGTCACCGTCGGGGCGCGCCCGGGTGCGGATCCCCATGACGTCGCTGCCGGCCTGCGGCTCGGAGAGGCCGAACGCCGCCCGCGCCGCGCCGGTGGCCACCGGCGTGACGTACCGCTGTTGCTGCTCGGTGCTCCCGGCGATCAACAGCGGACCCGTCGGCAAGCGGGTGAGCAGCAACATCAGCGCGGCTGCCTGCGAGTACTTCGAGACCTCTTCGATGGCGAGGGTCAGACCCAAGATGCCGGCGCCGGCGCCGCCGAGCTCCTCAGGGACGCACAGGCCGGTGAGGCCGGCGGCCACGAAGAGGTCGAAGAGGTCCTGGGGGTACTCCTCGGTGCGGTCGATCTCCCGCGCCCGCGGTGCAACCCGCTCCTGGGCGAGCTTGCGGACACTCATCTGGAGCTCGGCGAGCTCCGGGGAAAGATCGAACTGCACCGCAGCAGGATAGAGGTCCGACTCTTCCCGCTCTCGGCGCAGGCGCCGGGCCCCGGTGCGCTACGCCGCAGGCTACCTGCGGCGCGCTCGCTCACCTTGCGTGGGCGCCTCCGACCACGCCGTTGCGGTCGAACGACGCTGAGATGCCGGCGTTACGCGGAGCGGCGGCGTTGACGGATGAGGCGGCGGCGCTCCCTGGCGGTCATGCCGCCCCACACACCGTCCTTCTCACGCGTCGAGATCGCGTACTCGAGGCACGGCTCGCGAACCGGGCAGATCTCACAGATCACCTTGGCCGCGGCACCAGCCACGTCATCGTCTTCGGGGGGGTGGAAGACCTGGGGGTCGACACCCCGGCACCGCGCTTGGTCGCGCCACGTGCCACTCATCGTTCGCTCCTTGCTGACCCGGGGGAGGGCAACATGACTACAACGGATGTCCCTCGACCCGTATTCCAAGTTTTCGACCGCCCCCGGCTCGAACCTGAGTGCGGATCGTCCGGTTCGCGCAGAACGCGCAGCACACCGCCCGGACCCGGCTCGGCCGCGGGCGACCCGTAGGATCGGCCGGCGTGACCTCCACTGCATCCACTCCCTCGAACCGCTCCGGCCAGCTCACGGCCATCGTGGCGGCTGCCGCCGTGACCTTGCCCGCGCTTGCGCTGCGCGTCACCGGAACGCATCCGGCGCCCGTGGTGAGCTCTGTGGTGTTCGGCTTGGCCGTCGTCGGAGCGGCCTTCCTGTTGGCGTGGGGTGCGGAGGCACTCCAGCTCGACGTCTCCAAAGGGTTGGCGCTGGCGGTCCTCGCCCTCATCGCGGTGCTACCCGAATACGCCGTCGACTTCACGTTCGCCTACAAGGCGGGGTCCGACCCAGACCGGTACGCCCCCCTGGCGCTGGCCAACATGACCGGCGGCAATCGTCTGCTCATCGGCGTGGGCTGGGCGCTCGTCGTCGTGGTTGCCGCGTGGCGGATCCGCTCGATCGCCCGCAAGCGCGGGTACGTGGGAGCCGTCGACACCGAAGTGAGTCTGAGCCGGCCGCACGCGATCGAGATCGCGTTCCTCGCGGTCGCCACCCTGTACTCGCTCTCGCTCCCGTTCCGGCACCGGCTCACACTGTTCCCTGACGCGGCGGTCCTCGTCGGCCTCTTCCTCCTCTACGTCGTTCGTGTGTCGCGAGCACCCACCAGTGAGCCTCACCTCGTCGGGCCAGCGCAGCTGATCGGAGCGCTCACCCCCTACCGACGTCGGATCGTGGTTGGGATACTGCTCACCTACGCGGCGCTCGCGATCCTCCTCAGCGCGGAGCCGTTCGCGGAGGGCCTCGTGGAAAGCGGGGCGGAGCTCGGCGTCGACGAGTTCCTGCTCGTGCAGTGGCTCGCGCCATTGGCCTCGGAGAGTCCCGAGCTCATCGTGGCAGTGCTGTTCGCGTTGCGACTGGACACCAATGCGGGACTGGGCACGCTGGTGTCATCGAAGGTGAACCAGTGGACGCTCCTCGTCGGGACGCTCCCCATCGTGTTCGTGATCGCCGGCGGTGCGAGCAGCGGGCTCCCCCTCGATTCGCTGCAACGGGAAGAGCTCTTCCTCACGGCCGCGCAGTCGGTGTTCGCCGTCGCGGTGCTCATGAATCGCAGCATCAATGTGCGCGAGGCGCTCGCGCTCTTCTTCCTCTTCATCAGCCAGTTCGTGCTCGGGGGCGTGCTGCCCGAGGACATCCGGCAATGGGAGCGCATCGGCGTAGGCGTTCTGTACCTCGTCCTCGCCGCGGGCATCATCGTAAAGCACCGCAGCAACATCGTGCCGATGGCGCGTGATGGGTTCCGGACCCCGGTAGACGAGTTTGTCCACGACACCACACCTGCCGCCGTGCCCGGCCAGGGATAGCAGGCGATGTCCGGTCCGGTCGCCGCGGGCGCGCCAGCTGTCGACGACGGCATCGACTGGCGCACGTGTGCTCGCGGCACGCTGGTCGGGATCGCGGTGATCGTGCCGACGACGATCCTGCGCGCGGTGCTCGACCGTGAGATCGACGACTTCGACGACAGCGGCTGGATCTACCCGTTGTTCGTGCTGATCCTGATCGGTTACCTCGCGGCCGGATGGGTTGCCGGGCGCGCGCGTCCCGATCTGCCGCTGATGCACGGCACGGTCGCCGGTCTGGGCGTGTTCGTGGTGTGGGTCCCGGCGCGGGTCGTGATCTGGGCGGTGCGAGACGAGGGCCGCGAGCTGTTCTTGGGCCGCGACGCGGCGTTGCGGCCCGGTCAGGTGTTCGGCCATCTGGTGATCGCTGCGGCGATGGGCATGCTCGGTGCGGTGATGGCGGCCCGGCTCGGTCGCCGCCGGGCGACCGACCCCCAGCCTGAGCCCCGGCCCCGCTGACCCTGAGTGGTCGGGGGACCTCGTTGTGCGCTACGCAGCGTGGCGTGCGATGCTAGAGGGGCGGATGGGCACCGCAGATGCGGATGGGCACCGCAGAT